>NZ_JANSHO010000092.1:0-39482 GCF_047502635.1 Synechococcus sp. RC10B2 | reverse complement strand
CTGGCGCTTTACTACCTTACCCCCACCTCAACCCATATGTCAATACCACCCACCATAACCCCTCCAGACGCAGCAAGGGATCCGGATTCGCCGTTAGACTGGTGAGGGGATCTTAAGGTTTCGGACGGCTTTATGGGGATTGTGATTGGGACTGCAGCTCCTGACTTCAACCTGCCTGCAGTGGGGAAAGGGATCCCGAAGGGGGCGACGATTTCGCTGGGGGCCTACCGAGGCAAGAGCAAGGTGTTGCTGGCTTTTTACCCGGCGGACTTCTCGCCGGTGTGCACAAGCGAGATGCGCTGCTTTCGGGAGGATTGGGGAGCTTTTCGGGCGGCAGGGTGTGAGATCCTGGGCATCAGTAGCGATCCCCTCTCTCGACACGAAGCTTTTGCCGAGCAGCTTAAGCTGGAGTTTCCCCTCCTAAGCGATGTGGATAGGAAGGTGAGCCAGCTCTATGGGGTAGACAGTTTTTTGGGGACGCGGCGGGCCTATTTTGTGGTGGACAGCCAAGGGATCCTGCGCTATCAGCATGTGGAGTGGCTGCCCATCTTCAAGCGGGACAACCGCGAACTGCTGGAGGCGGTGAGGGCAGTGGGCTAGGGGCGGGATCCTTCTGGAGTGGGCAGGCGAATCTGCTGGGCTTGTCCGCTGTCTGCCAAAATAAGCGGGCTCTGGCCGAGGGGCTCGAGGATCCAGTTGCGTTGGGGCGGGATCCAACTGCCCTGGCGCGGCTGGATCTCCAGGATGAGCTGGTGGGCTTCTTGGCGCAGGCAGAAAGTGGTGGTGGCCCAATGGCCGCTTTGGTAGGCGAGGGTTTGGCCGTCGTCTTCGTAGAGGGTGAAACTGCCGTCGCCGGGATAGAGGCGGAGGTGGAGCTGGTCGCGGCGCAGGTGGGCGGTGGATTGGCAGGGAGGAGCCAGGGGAAGGATGGAGCCGCCGCGCACAAACAGGGGAAGCTGCTCCAGAGAGGCGGGGACGAGGATGGAGCCGGGGCCGCGCTGGGCTTGGCCTGTCCACCAGTCAAACCAAGTGCCTGCGGGGAGATAGACGGCGCGGCAGCGGACGCCGGGGCGGACGACGGGGGCAGCCAGAAGAGCGGATCCCAGCAGGGCTTGATCCGAGATCTCGTAGGTCTGGGGATCGTCGGGAAATTCGTAGAACAGGGGGCGCAGGATGGGGGAGCCGGTTTGGCTGGACTCCCAGAAGAGGCTGTAGAGGTAGGGCAGAAGCCGGTAGCGAAGCTGGATGGCCTGCCGAGCAATGGCTTCCACCTCAGGGCCAAAGCTCCAGGGCTCGTGGGGACGGGTGCCCAGGGCGCTGTGGCCGCGCATGAGGGGGTAGAGGATCCCCATTTGCATCCAGCGGGCAAACAGTTCAGGAGTGGCATTGCCCCCGAAGCCGCCGATGTCGGCCCCGACAAAGCTAACTCCCGACAGGCCCAGGTTGAGGAGCATGGGCAGGGACATCTCCAGGTGTTCCCAGGAGGATTGGTTGTCGCCTGTCCAGACGGCAGCCCAGCGCTGGATCCCGGCAAAGCCGGAGCGGGTGAGGACAAAGGGGCGCCGGGCGGGGTTGAGCTGTTCTAGACCCTCGCGGGAGGCGCGGGCCATGAGCAGGCCGTAGAGGTTGTGTACCTCGGCGTGGGTGGTGCGCTCCTCAGGAGGGCCTTGGGGGGCGTCGGGGGGGATATCCACGATCTGGCCGCCGTCGCCGAAGGGGCGGTCGTTGAGGGCCGGCTCGTTCATGTCGTTCCAGATGCCATCCACACCGGCTTGGGTGAGAACCCGTTGCCAGGATCCCCACCACCGCCGCACTTCGGGGCACGAGAAGTCGGGAAAGAGGACTTTGCCCGGCCAAACATAGCCGTGGAAGAGGTGGCCATCGGCGCGGCGAATGAAGAAGTCCTGGGCCAGGCCCTCGTCAAAGACGGCGTAGTCAGCTTCGGGATCGAACTTGACGCCGGGATCGACAATGGCTACCCCTCGGAAGCCGGCTTCGTGAAGCTGGGCCATGAGCTGGGCTGGTTCAGGGAAACGGCGGGGATCCCAGGTAAAGACCCGGTAGCCGCGCATGTAGTCAATATCCAGGTAGATGGCGTCGCAGGGGATCTGGCGCTGGCGAAATTGCTTGGCGACAGCCAGAACCTGGGCGGCGCTGGCGTAGCTCCAGCGACACTGCTGGTAGCCGAGGGCCCAGAGAGGAGGCAGGGGGGTTCGCCCGGTGAGCTGGGTGTAGGTCTGGAGCACCAGGGCGGGGGTGGGGCCGTAGATGAGGTAGTAGTCCAGCTCGGGGGCGCGCACTTCGATGGCCCACTGTTTAGGATCCGCCTGGCCCAGGTCGAACTGGCTCCAGTGGGTGCAGTGCAGAAAAAGGCCGTAGGAGAGGCCAGGACGTAGAACCAGGGCGAAGGGAATGGCCAGATAGAGGTTGTCGCTCTGGGCGTCGTAGCCCCAGCAGTCGCGGGTCCAGTGGCTGTAGCGCCGGCCCCGCTTGTTGAGCAGGCCAGCCCGTTCTCCCAGGCCGTAGATGCGCTCGGCGGGGTGGAGGGATTTGACCAGGCGGATGTCATCGGATCCCCAACTGAGGCCGGCGGGGAGATCGGCACAAAAGACCTGGCCTTGGGGATCGCGAAAGCTAAAGCGGAGGGGATCCCGGTCGATCTGCAGTTGCACCTGAGAGGTGGCTAGGTGAACTTGGGTGGGGCTTTCCTGCAGCTCAAAAAAAGCCGGCGGCCACTCTTCATCCGCCAGAGCCACATCCCAAGAGCGGCGGGGCAAGAACTCGCCGCTGGGGCTAAAGCGCAGCCGCAGCAGACGAGGGGTGAGCACCTGCACAGACCAGCAGCCCTGCCTGCAGAGCAATTGGATCCCTCTGGGATGGATCTGGAGTTCCTGCAGGGATCCGCAGGTTTGCCGCTGGGGTGGGCGGGCGGGGAATTGGCCGAAGATCTCGCCGGGTTCCAGCATGGGTTGGGGACAGATCGCCGCCCTCAAGGCTAACCCAAGGCCGCAAGGGAACAGGGAGCTCCCCACTCTTGTGCGCAGCCAACTTTGCGCCCATCGGTACATCTTTTTGTGAAGAGCAGCAGCAATGATCGGCTAGCTCAGACCTCAAAATCCATCGCGAAAACGAGGCGGCAATGGCCATGCGGATCCCGGCGATACCACTCCTCTCCTTGTTGCTTTTGGGAGGGGTATTTGTCCCTGCTGCCGTGGGGGCCTACCCGGTTAGCCCGGAAACGGTCATGTCCCTGCAACAGGGGGATCACGCCCAAGCTCTGCCCAGAGCCAAAAGCCAGCAGCGCTTTCGGGTGGTGACGTTGGCAAGCGGGCTGGAGCATCCCTGGGGAATGGCCTTTCTGCCGGATGGCACCATCCTGGTTACCGAACGTCCGGGCCGGCTGCGCCGAGTTACCGAGCAGGGGTTGGATCCCCAGCCCATTGCCGGGGTGCCGGAGGTGTTTGCCCGCGGCCAGGGAGGGCTGCTGGATATCGCCTTGCACCCCAACTACGCGGAGAACGGCTGGATTTACCTGTCCTATGCGGCTCCTGGGCCGGGCGGCGGGGGGACGCGGGTGGCGCGGGCCCGCCTGGGGGAGAAGGGACTCCAGGATCTGGAAGTGATCTTTGACATGGAGCGCAAGACGCCTGCCCAACAGCACTTCGGCTCCCGCCTGGCCTTTGACGAAGAAGGGTTTCTCTACATCAGCACCGGCGACCGCGGCGAGCGGGATCGGGCTCAGGATCTGGGGGATGCTGCTGGCAAGGTGTTGCGCGTTACGGATACAGGCGGGATCCCGGCGGACAATCCTTTCGTGAATCAAGCGGGGGCTTTGCCGCAAATTTTTACCTACGGCCACCGCAACATTCAGGGAATGGCCCGCCACCCCGATACAGGAGCCATTTGGACGCACGAACATGGGCCGCAAGGTGGGGACGAGATCAACATCTTGGCCCCCGGCATCAACTACGGCTGGCCCCTGATTACCCATGGTCGGGAGTACAGCGGCGAACCGGTTGGTCAAGGACTGGCGGCAGCTCCTGGATTGGCTTCGCCGCTGCTGCACTGGACCCCCTCCATTGCCCCTTCTGGCATGACTTTCTACACAGGAGAGGCTTTCCCCGAATGGCGAGGCAACCTATTCGTGGGAGCGCTGGCCGGGCAACACCTGGCGCGCTTGGTGCTGGATGGGGATCGCGTTGTGGCAGAAGAGCGCCTTCTGGAAGGGGCGGTTGGCCGTATCCGGGATGTGCGCCAGGGGCCGGATGGCTTGCTTTACCTGCTGACGGATGCCCCCAACGGATCCCTGTTGCGCTTGCAGCCAAGCTCTTGATTGGGGTTAAGCTACATGGCCCCAGCCCCGGCAGAGTTTCTAACTCCCACTGCCGCCACTACAAGAACTTGACATCTTGCTCAAGGGGGAGTGGCTCTCCTGTTTGGGAGTCCGTATGGTGACAGGCAAAGCATTCCTCTGGAGTTAGCTTAATAACCTGACCTGGAGCGGGAAGAAAGAACATCCTTAGCTCTTTGGTCGGGATCAAGACGGTTTTGCCATTTGGGGCCTTGCGCTTGTGTTTTTCGTCAGTGAAGGTCCTGACAACGCAAGATATTGGATAGTATTCGCTGGTTTGGAGCTTGGCTTCCAGAAGCGCTCTCCAGTAGGGGCTGTACCCGAAAACCCACTGACCCTTGGAAAACTTGAGATCGAATGCTTGGCTCCAAATTCTGCTGTAAAAGGTGATAATAGACGTCTTGACTTTGTAGGCTCCTGTTATCTCCTCTAAGTGAGATAAAAACTCGCCGGCAGTCAATGATTGAGGAGGGTTGGTGAAGGGACTCATGCAGCATCTCCTGGCTTTTGGTTATAGTCAGGGGAGCCCTGCATCTTCCCAGCCTACCCCGATTGAAGCACCTGCCTAAGGGCAGGGAGGAAGCTGTCTGTCCTCGTTGCCGATAAGCGGTGGCTCCCCAGCAAAGGCGGGGGAGCCTGTAGACAGAAGCAGCACCCAGCAGGAGAAGGGGGAGCTCTGTCTGCTAAAGGTCAAAACCTATGGGCGGTACAAGATTCGAACTTGTGACCCCTTCCGTGTGAAGGAAGTGCGCTACCACTGTGCTAACCGCCCTTACTCTCACTCTAGCAACTGCTAGAGCTGGACTACTATCTTACACGATTCTTACACGATCGCGCCGCCTCTGCACAGCCGGTTGGCTTGAGAAGTTGAGCTGGAGGTTTGAATCCGGCTGGAGATGGCCGGGATCCCGCTTGGGGGCTACAGTGAGGGACAGAGGCTAGGGGCACTATGGCCTACTCACCGACTGAAGAGGCAATTGCTTTGCTTATCGATTTGGCGGAACGGGGCGAGATTAACCCGTGGGATGTGCAGGTTATCGAGGTCATCGATCGGTTTTTAGCCCGTATGGCTCCCACTGCCAGCAGCCATGACCTGTCGGAGTCGGGACAGGCTTTTCTCCATGCCGCTATGTTGGTCTATCTCAAGGCGATGGCGCTGTCGAAGCCGGAAGACGAAGAAAGTGAGGAGACCAACCCGGTGCAGGTGGAGGAGGATCCCTGGCTGAGTTGGTCGTCGGCCCAACTGGATCGCGTGTTGCAACCCAGGGCCGTGCCCCGCCCGAGTCGGACTCGGCCCATCACCCTCAAAGAACTAATCGGCCACCTGCAGGAGCTGGAGACCTTGCTGGAACAGCGCCTTGAGCCTGCCTCAAGGCCCCTGGCTCAACGGGTTTCTCGCAAGCAAGCGCTATCAGCAGTCGCTCAGTTGGCCCACCCAGAAAACCTCGTAGAGACCGCCGCCGAGCTGGAATCTCTGCTTGCCCAACTTTGGCAGCAGGGTCTCGCCCAAATCAGCTTTGACGACCTGCAGCAATACTTTTGCCAAGAAAGCGCTCTAAAAGGCAGTGGCGGGGCTTCCCACCCGATTCAGGTGTTCTGGTCGCTATTGCTAATGGCTTCTCGCTCGCAGGTTGAGCTTTACCAGGAGGAGTTCTACGGCCCCTTGACCATTCGTCCCTGCCGTAGGGGATCCCTCCTAGAATAGATCCTACCCAGGGATCCCTTTCTGCCGCTTTCCATGAAGACTGCGGCTCAGTCGTGGTTGCCCTCCCGCTGGCCTTCCACATCGTTTCGGGCCCGATCCGCCCGTTTGAGGTCTTCTCCGTTCAGGCGCAGGGGCAGCAAAGACTCCGCTTCGCCGTCACGGACGGCAGAGGTTTCCCGATCCAGGTAATACTCTTCAAGGCGCTCGCTGCCGGCATGCTCTTCGCTGAGGGGCTCTGTGGCGCGAGGCGAAGAGGGAGAATGCAGTAACTCAGCAGGAGGACAATCCTCGGAAATGAGCAAATCCGAGGTGCTGAGCACCCCTTTCGGGATGGAGGAAAGGCGCTGGGCAACAGCTCCGATGCTCTCCAAACGAATCATCTCCTCCCAGGAGCAAATCTCCTCTTCGTCTTCCGTTTCGTAGCGAACCAGGATGGTATCCCCTTCGATATCGAGGATCTTGGCTCGTTCCAGCCAGCGTCCCTGATCGCGCAGGTAGATCCACACATCCTTGCCTTCGCGGCTGAGTTGATAGATCCTACGATGAAGCACGGTCCCCTCCTGAGATGAAAGATCCGGGCGAACTGTTGTGGGGGTTACCCAGTTCATCCTTCCATCTTAGCTGCTGGATCCCTCCGCTGTATGCTTTTTGCGCGGCGGGATGGAGCCTTTAATCTGGCTTTAATCTGGTTTTAATCTGGAAGGGATCCGGAAAGGCCGTCTCTCCATGCCCCAAGCCGTTTCAGAGTACTTAATAGTAACCATAGATACGGAAAACCATGCGCATTGCCATTGTCGGGTTGGGGTTGATCGGCGGATCCCTGGCCCTCAAACTCAGCGAAGAGGGTTATCCCGTCTGGGGGATCAGCCGCAATCGGGCCACCTGTCAGGCGGTGCTGGAACGGGGAGCGCTGCAGGGCTGTGGAACCGATTTGGCTCAGTTGGCTGATTTCGATCCCCAGGTGGTGGTGATCTGCACCCCCCTGGAGCAGGTATTGGTCACGCTGGCGGCCTTGGTGCCCCATCTATCGCCGCAGACGGTGGTGAGCGATGTCGGCTCGGTGAAACAACCGATTGTTGCTCCGGCAACGGAATTGTGGCCGCTGTTTGTTGGAGGGCACCCGATGGCCGGCAAGACGTTGCAGGGCATCCAGGCGGCGGAAGCCAGCTTGTTTCTGGGGCGGCCCTATGTACTCACTCCCCTCCCCCAGACGCAGCCGCAGGCGATCGAGGCGATGAAAGAACTGGTGACAGCGGTCGGTGCAGAAGTTGTCCTGGCCGATCCGAAACGCCACGACCAGGCGGTGGCCTGGATCAGCCATTTGCCGGTCATGATCGGCGCCGGCTTGATCGCTGCTGTCGGCCAAGAGGAGGATCCCGACATTCTGGAGTTGGCTCGCACCCTGGCCAGCAGCGGGTTCCGAGATACCAGCCGTGTCGGTGGCGGGATCCCGCAGTTGGGGCTGGAGATGGCCCGTCACAACCGACAGGCGCTCCTGGCCGCCCTGCGTGGCTATCAAGTCCAGTTGGGGAAAATAGAGCGGCTGATCGAAGGCGAACGGTGGGAGGAGCTGCTACAGATGCTGCAACGAACCCGCCAAGAATGGCAACAGTTCCGGGTCAATCAAATACCGTCCTGAGGGGCTACCTGTAGCTGCCGTAGGGGATCGCTGGCTCGACTTTGCCACTGCTCATTAGTGCCTTGTCTTCCTTCGCAGAGATTTCTAGGGTAGGAAACATATAGAGTAGGTCGACTAGCGATCAAGGCCTGTGAGCACCCTCCTTGCTGAAGATGACACCCTTTACCGCCAACATGTGCACAGCCTGCTGATGCAGCATCTGCCTCAGTTTGGCCCGGTGTACATGGCCTCCAACGGCAGAGAGGCATTGGAGCTCTACCGTCAGCACCGTCCCAACTTCCTGTTGTTGGACATCCGCATGCCCGAGATGAGCGGGATCGAGGTGGCTCGACAAGTTTGGTCGGAGCAACCCAGTACGCGCATCATCTTTTGGTCCCACTTTGCCGATGAGGTTTATGTGCGGGAACTGCACAAGATCGTGCCGCCGCAAACTGTCTACGGCTATCTCCTGAAGAATTGCACCGACGAAAAATTGGTCAGTGCCATCCAGGCCGTGGTGCAGGATGAGCAATGCGTGATCGATCGGGAGGTGCGGGGGGTCGATTCCCGTTCGCAAAACAAAATTACCGGCCTCAGCGATGCTGAGTACGAGGTGTTGATCGATATTGCCCTCGGCCTCACCGATCAAGCTATTGCCGCACGGCGGTTTTTGTCGCGGCGAGGGGTGACCAATCGTCTGCGCAATCTCTACGACAAGCTTGAGGTGAGCAACGACCAAATTGAGAGCGAGGAGTGGGGCACAACTTTTAGCTTGCGGGCCCGCGCCATTCGCCTTGCCTTCAAGCGGGGTCTGATCAACGCCCAACTCCTGGATGAGGAGGAGGTGCACTTGGATCACTGGCTCAGCCGCTACCGCCTAGAGCCTTTGGATTAGTATCCAACCGGGTAAAAAGGAGGGGCTTGCTCGGATGCCTCCAGAGGCTTGGCTTTGCTCTGCCCCTGCCCAGAACTGGGGAGGGCAATTGGCACCTCGATCATCCGCTCCGGTACCAGAGGCACCATGTCGGAGCGATCGGCGATTTCCCGCAAGGAATTGGCGATGGACTCTTGGGTGAGGAGAAACTGTCGTTCGTTGCGCTGCATCTGCTGCCACACTTGGTAGCGCTGGCTCCATCGGCTTTGGGTATGCACCGTCCAACTGTACACACTCAGCACTGACAACCCCGAGACGATGGCCATGCCCGTGGAGATCTGCTTCCACCAGATCAGGTGCTCTCTCCAGGCGGGATCCCGGCTATGGGGATAGGCTGATTTCGAGGGTTGGGGGCGACGGGTTCTGACTTTGCCGGCGGGGAGGGGCGGGGTAGTCCTTAGATGGGAACGAGGGGCCAAGGTCGCGGTTTTGCGCTGGACAGGGAGAAAACTGCGGCCACGGCTCGCGTTCAAAGGCTGGCTGACCATAGGGGTTTGCACCTCACCCACACCAAGAAATTGCTGCCAACTGGGCCCCACTCTATCCGATCTCCACGCACCTCAGAGGGCCTCCAGGGGGGCAGGGCGGCAACTTAGCTGCTGCGGGCAGCCACTCGCAGTTTGGCGGAGCGGGCGCGGGAATTGCGTTGCTGCTCCAGCTCGGAAGGGCACAGGGGTTTGGGGGTGAGCACCTGCCAGCGGGGATCCGTACGAAAGGCCCATTTCACCAGGCGATCTTCCAGGCTATGAAAGCTGATCACGGCCAACCTGCCGCCGGGTTTTAGCCAATTGGGAGCCTGGGCCAGCAGGGTTTCCAGGGCTTCCAGTTCTCGGTTCACGGCAATGCGCAGGGCCTGAAAGATCCGCGTGGCCGGGTGGATGCGGCCCCGTCTTGCCGCCGGCGGCACCGCCTGCCAGACTACGTGGGCCAGTTGGGTGGTGGTGAAAAGGGGGCGGGAGCGTTCGATGTGGTGGGCGATGCGGCGGGCAAAGCGCTCCTCGCCATAGCGAACGAAAATGTCGATCAAGTCCTCGACGGGGCGGCGGTTGACCCAGTCGGCAGCCGTTTCCTGATCGGCAGTGGGATCCATGCGCATATCGAGCGGCCCCTCGGCGCGAAAGCTAAAGCCCCGCTCGGGGCAGTCCAGTTGGGGCGAGCTCACCCCGAGGTCGGCTACGATGCCATCGAAAGGGATCCCCTGCCCTCGCTCATCCCGAAAGCCGTGCCGCTGCAGGTCGAAATCGGCAAAGTTGAGGTGCCAGAGTTGGAGGCGATTGCCGGGGATCCCGGCTGCGGCCAGACGCGCCTGGGCCGCCTGCAGAGCCGTCGGATCGCGATCCAGCCCCACCACGCGATCCGCTCCCCTCTGCAGCAGCGCCAAGCTGTGCCCACCGCCTCCCAACGTCACGTCCAAAAACGCGCCGCCCTGCTGGGGTTGCAGGTAGGCCACCACTGCCTCCGTCAAAACGGACTCGTGGTGGTACAGAAGCATTTCCCCAAGCTCAGCTCTTGCCAAGTCCATAGGCGCAGGGGGTGGCTTTGATTCTTTCCCCGCTCCTAGCTTTACCTATTGCAGGATCGGTAGACAACTCTAGTACCATCAAACGCTAGCATTCACAACGTAAGGGCTTGCAAAAAAAAGGCCGAGGCCAGGCCCCGACCGAGGAATCCATGTTGTTAAGCTCATCCTCGAGGATAGGGTCGGCTGCCGTCAAAAGACGGGCTGTCTTCCAGTGGTTCAGGATCATCTGGGTGCAAGGCCGACCGCCGGCAAGAGCAGGGCAGGTTCCAGCCTAACGTATGATTAAGACTGCTCTTGCCTTTGTCTGTTCTTTAGTTTGGTGTTACGGCTGCTGTGCTGACCACCGCTTCTTCTGCCGACATCCTGACGCTCTCGCCCGCCCGCGGCCTGCGCGGTCAAGTGAGCATTCCAGGCGATAAGTCCATCTCCCACCGCGCCCTGATGCTGGGATCCCTGGCGGAAGGGGAAACCGTCATTCACGGCCTGTCGTTGGGGGAGGATCCCCGCAGTACGGCAGCCTGTTTTCGGGCCCTGGGGGCCGATATCCCAGAGCTCAACAGCGAGTGCGTCCGCATCCAGGGGGTGGGCTTGGATCGCCTGCAGGAGCCGGCAGAGGTGTTGGATGCCGGCAATTCCGGCACCACCCTGCGCCTGATGTTGGGGATCCTGGCTGGCCAGGCGGGTCGCTTTTTTGCTGTCACTGGGGATCGCTCCCTGCGCTCGCGGCCCATGGGACGGGTGGTGGAGCCGCTGCGGCAGATGGGGGCCAACATCTGGGGACGGGCCGGGGGCAACCTGGCACCTCTGGCTGTGCAGGGGGGATCCCTAAAGGGGATCCACTACCACTCGCCCGTGGCCTCGGCCCAGGTAAAGTCCTGCCTGCTGCTGGCGGGCCTGTTGGCAGAAGGCACTACTCAGGTTACAGAGCCGGCCCTTTCCCGCGACCACTCGGAGCGGATGTTGCGGGCCTTTGGCGCCGAGATCTCTGTCGATGTGGCGGCAAAAACCGTGGCGGTGGTGGGGGGATCCCGCCTAGTGGGCCAGACGGTGCAGGTGCCAGGGGACATCAGCTCGGCAGCCTTCTGGCTGGTGGCCGCCTCGATTGTGCCCGAGAGCGAATTGCTGCTACAGGATGTGGGTCTCAACCCCACGCGCACCGGCGTGCTGCAGGTGTTGCAGGAGATGGGGGCCGATATTCAGGTTGAGAAGCGGCGGGAGGTGGCCGGCGAGCCTCTGGGGGATCTGCGCGTGCGCTCGGCCCGTTTGCGGGGTTGCAGCATTGCCGGCGATCTCATTCCCACCCTCATCGATGAGATCCCGGTTTTGGCGGTGGCGGCAGCCTTTGCCGAGGGGACTACGGTCATTCGCGATGCGGCGGAATTGCGGGTTAAAGAGAGCGACCGCTTGGCGGCCATCGCCCAGGAACTCAGCCGGATGGGGGCCCAGGTCACCGAATATCCCGACGGCCTGGAAATCAAAGGGGGGATCCCTCTGCAGGGGGCCGAGGTGGATAGCCACGCCGACCACCGCATCGCCATGAGCTTGATGGTAGCTGCCCTGGCCGCCCAGGGATCCACCACCCTTCGAGGGGCCGACTGTGCCCGCATCTCCTACCCCGACTTCATTCCCACCCTGCAGCGGCTGATCAACCCTTCGTCCGCCTCCTAGCCAGCCAAGAGCCAACCTTTGCCAATGTCAGACCAGCCCATCGCCATCGAGCACCTCTGCTTCCGCGTTCCTCCCGGTGGCCAGAGGGCCTTTATCCTACAAGACGAGCAGGTTTGGGGGCCGGCCCTGCGCCAACAGCCGGGCTTTTTGGGCAAAGAAGTCTGGCTGGATGTAGAGGATCCCGAACTTGTCCACCTCATCCTCCGCTGGGCCAGCCGCGCCGCCTGGAAAGCTTTCCCCCCGGAGCAGGCGGAAGCCTTGGATCGGCAGATGCAGCCCTTCTACGTGCGCCTGGAGCAGGCCAAAGAATACCAGCTCTGGCAGCCCGGCCTGCCAGCAGAGGAAGCGGCCAACTAGGAAGCCTCAAAGCCCACCTCGGCAGCCGTTGAGTCGGCCCTAGTGGATGCTGCCGCCCGCTCCTGCTCCACCAACTCCCGCAGGCTGGGCATGGTTACCGCCAGAGCCCCTTCGCGCCGTTTGAGACCCGCCTCAAAGGTCTCGGGGGTCACGATCCCGCCGGAGATGAGCATCTTAAAAGCATCCTCCACCGGCATGAACACCTCCACCACCTGGTCTTCCGGCACGATGGCATACCAGCCGGTGGTTGGGTTGGGCGTGGTGGGCACGAACAGGCTGAGGGAGCGCTGCGGCCCATCCGGTCGAATGGGAGTTTGAATGACGCCCGTTACAAAAGCTAACGCCCAAACCCCAGGCCGAGGATATTCCACCAGCACCACCCGTCGAAAGCGCTGGTTGTTGGGGGCAAACAAAACGCTAACCAATTGCTTCAGGGTTTTGTAGACCAGCCCCGCTATCGGGATGGCGTGGAGCAACTGCTCGCTTAGGTTGAGCAGCCACTGGCCAACAATGTTGCGGGCCATGAAGCCAATCAACAAAATGAGCAGGATTGGCGTCAGCAAGCCCACCGCCAGATCGATGAGGTTGATCAAAATCGGGTGCAGCCCCTGGATGGGATTAAACTGCTTGGGAATGCTGGTCAAAAAGCCAATGCTCCAGGTGGCCACTTCCACCGTCAGCCAAATGGTGGTTGCCAACGGGATCACCACCAGCAACCCCGCCACGAAGTAGTTCTTGAGATGCTGCTTCCACTGGGAAATCATGGTGAGATCGTTCCGTCGAGTCAAACAAGTGGACGCACCGAGCCGATGCAAGTGGAGCTTGCAGATGGCAACCATGATACCTGCCTTCTGCATCTCTCTCATGGGCATCAGCTGCAACTTGCCTGGAGAGAGGTTGGAGCTGCTCCAAAGCGCAAAGCCCCAAACTCGGCTGAGCTGATATTGTTATCTTAGGTCGATATAAAATTTTGTAAAGGCAGGGATCCCTCCTAGAGGCTTTGTGGTCAAGCCGTAGGATGCTCCCTCATCTCTGCCGGATGTCGTGTGGGAGGCCCTATGTCAGAGTCGGATTGGTTAGAGCACACCTGTCAGGTGGAGGTCCCGGTTCCTATCGAGCAGGTGTGGGAGCTGTGGGCCAACCTCGCCCTCATGCCGCGCTGGATGAAGTGGATCCGCTCGGTGGAGCTGCTGGATCAGGAGCTGTCGCGGTGGACACTGGATACGCGCGGCCTCACCTTCAGTTGGATCTCCCGCACCCATACGGTGGTGAAGCATCAGCACATCGGCTGGCAATCGGTGGAGGGGCTTCCCAATCGGGGGGCACTGCGGTTTTACGATCGCAAGGGCAGTACTATTGTCAAGCTGTCGGTGGCCTACAAGATCCCGGGGCTCCTCGGCAAAATCTTGGACGGCCTGTTTGTGGGCAAAGTGGTGGAGAGCACGATTCAAGCGGACTTGGAGCGCTTCAAAGCCTATGCTTTGGAGCAGGCAGGGCGGGCCGCCGACAATGCCTCCGCTGGCTAGCCTCGATCTTGCTGCCGTTTTCTGCTGCCCAGTGAACCGTTGCCAATCTTCGTTGCCCAAGGTCTGCTTCATGTCCGATCCCTCCCTCGAGCCTGTCATCACCTTTTCTCATCAACCGGTGGACAACCGCAACATTCGCTTCTCCCTGGAGCGGCAAGATCTGGATCTGGATCAGCTCCTGGTGTTGTTGAACCGCAACGCCTTTTGGGCCCAAAATCGCCGGCGGGAAGAGATGGAGCGGGCCATCGCCCACAGCCACCCGGTGGTCAGCGCCTGGGACGGGGAGCGCCTGATTGGCTTTGGCCGCGCCACCTCCGATGGGGTTTACCGGGCCGTCCTCTGGGACATCGTGGTCGATCACGAGTATCGACGGCAGGGCATCGGGCGCAAGCTGGTGGAAACCCTGATCAGCCATCCCCACCTGCAGTCGGTGGAGCGCATCTACCTGTTTACCACCCATCAGCGCGGCTTTTACGAGCGCATTGGCTTTGTGGAAAACCCCAGCACCACGCTGGTTTTGCACGGGCGTCCGCTGGATTTTTTGATCCCGGCTGCCGAACAGGAGCAGGTCTGACCAACAGGGATCCCTGGGGCAAGGGGAGGCGTAGGTCAGTGTATCTTGAACAACAGTGGGTTGGCTCCGCCTTGGGAAGAGGACGCGCTAGCCTGAAGCAAAAAGGGTGAGAGGGTGTACCTATGGCCAATCGCCTCGCCACGTGTTCCAGCCTTTACCTGCGCAAGCACGCCGAGAATCCGGTGGATTGGTGGCCTTGGATCCCGGAGGCCCTGGAGAAAGCCCGGGCCGAGGACAAGCCGATTTTTCTGTCCATCGGCTACTCCAGTTGTCACTGGTGCACCGTCATGGAGGGGGAAGCCTTCTCCGACCCGGAGATCGCCGCCTTCCTCAATGCCCATTTTTTGCCCATCAAGGTGGATCGCGAGGAGCGGCCTGATCTAGACAGCATCTACATGCAGGCGCTGCAGCTCATGAGCGGGCAGGGGGGGTGGCCCCTCAATGTCTTCCTCACGCCCGACGACCTGGTGCCGTTCTACGCGGGCACCTATTTTCCGGTGGAGCCTCGCTTTGGCCGGCCGGGGTTTCTGACCGTACTGCAGCGCATCCTGCAGTTTTACCGCCAGGAAAAAGACAAAATCGAGGACATGAAGGGCCAAATCTTGGCGGCCCTGACCACCCTCAGCGACCTGGTGCCGGAAGACCATATTCCCCCTGACCTGTTGCGCTCCGGGATCCCCAAAATCCAACCCTTGCTGGCCAACGCCGGGGCAGTGCAGCAGTTTCCCATGATGCCCTACGCCCAGTTGGTGTTGCGCTCGGCCCGCTTCGACCCGCCAGAAGGGATCCCCGGCTCGCCGACGGCGCTAGAACGGGCCAAGGAGCGAGGGATGGCCTTGGTGTTAGGAGGGATCTTCGACCATGTGGCCGGCGGGTTTCACCGCTACACCGTGGATCCCACCTGGACGGTGCCCCACTTTGAAAAAATGCTCTACGACAACGGCCAGATCTTGGAGTTTCTCTCCGAGCTGTGGGCCCACGGGATCCAGGATGCGGCCATCGAGCGGGCGGTGCGCCTGACGGTGGAATGGGTGGCGCGGGAGATGACCGCCCCTGCCGGGTATTTCTACGCGGCCCAGGATGCCGACAGTTTTGCCCGAGCAGAGGATGCGGAGCCCGAGGAGGGCGAGTTCTACGTCTGGCGCTGGCAGGAGCTGCAGGATCTGCTGGATGCAGAAACCTTCCGCGCCCTGCAGCAGGCTTTCTTCCTCTCGCCGGGGGGCAATTTCCCCGATCGGCCCGGCTGTATCGTCCTACAGCGCAGGCAAGGAGGGGAGCTGCCGCCGGAAGTGGAAACGGCTTTGACGACCCATTTGTTTCGAGCTCGCTACGGCTCCACCGAGCGGAGAACCCCCTTCCCGCCCGCCGTAGATGCCCAATCGGCCCGCCGGCAATCTTGGCCAGGACGCATTCCGCCGGTCACCGACACCAAGATGATCGTCTCCTGGAACGGCCTGATGATCTCCGGCCTGGCGCGGGCCTACCAGGTGTTTGGCGAGGAGGACTATCTGCGGTTGGCCCTGCGGGCCGCCCAATTCATCCTCAGCCAGCAGCGCCACCCCCAGACGGGATCCCTGCTGCGGTTGAACTACGATGGCACAGCCCAGGTACCTGCCCAATCGGAAGATTACGCTCTGCTGATCAAGGCCCTGTTGGATTTGCACCAGGCCTGCCTGCCGCGGACAGGCGATCCCAGCTCCCAGTACTGGCTGGAGGCCGCCATTCGGCTGCAGCAGGAGATGGACACGCGACTGTGGGATGAGGCCAGGGGGGGATACTTTGTCAGCGACGCCCAGAGCACCCCGGAGCTGCTGGTGCGGGAGAAGGAGTTTCAGGACAACGCCACCCCCGCAGCCAATGGGGTGGCTGTTGCTAACCTGGTGCGCCTGGCCGCCATCACCGGAGATCTGGACTACCTGGAACGGGCAGAACAGGCCCTGAAAACCTTTGCCCACATCATGAGCACCCAGCCGCGGGTCTGCCCCAGTTTGTTCGTCGGGCTGGATTGGTACAACAACTGGGTAAAGGCAACCCTAGAAGCGGAGCACATTGCTGCGCTGCAACAGCGCTCTTGGCCCACCACCGTCTTTGCCCTGCCCACCGCAGCCGAGCCGTTGCCGGCAGGAGCTGTGGGGTTGGTGTGCTGGGGCAGCAAGTGTCTGGCCCCCGCCGCTTCTCTTGAGCAAATCCAGTCGCAGATCGGCAAAGGGCAAAACCGAGCCTACTGACATTGGCTCATCCTCTTCCAGAAGAACTCGGGATCCCGCCCCGAGAATCTACTGGCTGGCCAGCTCAGCTTTCCCCGGGATTTTCCACCCCATAGAACTCAATGCGGTAGCTCTGGATGCGAGTGCCTGTCTTCTGCTCTACCTGGGCCAGCAGCTCCGGCGGCAGCTCCACATCTACGTCCAGGATGCGGTTGCTATCCAGGCAGTTGACATGGCTGTGAGGATGGGTACGATTGCCGTAGCGGCGCCCATCGGCGCGATCTAGGCACTCGATGAGGTTGTGGCTGGCCAGAGCCTCCAGATTTTGATAGACGGATGTGTGGCCAATGGGCTTGCCCTGCCGATTGAGGCGGTCGTAGATCTCTCTGGCAGAAAGGTGCTCGCCGCATTGCCACAGCAGTTCCAAAATATAGCGACGCTGCCGGCTGAGGCGCAGATTGCACTCCCGGCATCGCTCCAAAGCAGCTTCCAAAGAATCCACAGGGCGAGGCATGGGCAAACCTCAAGTCATACCGAGTCTGAGATAGCTGGTTACTCATTCACACTAGCTTAACATTCCTAAATCGAAGTTTCCAAAGGCTGATCTCCAGATCTCCGTCGGGCATCGACCTGTCCAGGCAGTGTGCGGAGGAAAGGGCGCCAACGGGAGCGCGTCAATTATCAGTTATTTTCTTCAGTTATTTACAATACGATATCGCCTATCTACGAATATCGCTGGGGTGTTGAGGAGAAGCGGGATGCGGCGGCGCCAAATGATCTTAGGCCTGTTGGGATTGGCCGGCAGCAGTGGATTGGTGGGGGCCTATTGGGCCAGTCGGCAGCGCCCTGCTTCTGTGCCTCTATCCGCAGAGATGGGATCCCCTGCTTCCCCGCCTCCTACCCCTCGGCCTACGCCCACAGTTGTCCCCCATCCGGAAGCTCCCCGGGGCCTTTACATCCCAGCCCGCCGCGATCTGCGCCTGATGGTGATCAGCGACCTGAATGGCATCTACGGCTCGGTGGACTACGACCCGGAGGTGGATCGGGCCATCCGCCTCATCCCCTATTTCCAGCCGGATATCGTCTTGGGGGGAGGGGACATGGTGGCTGGCCAAGATCCCCGCCTGTCGGAGGAGCGCATCCGCGCCATGTGGGCAGCCTTTGACCGGCATGTGGCCGGCCCGCTTCGTGCTGCCAAACTGCCCTACGGCTTCACGCTGGGCAACCACGATGCGTCCTGTGCCCGCAGCACGCGCGGGGGCTTTCTCTTCCAAAAAGAACGGGATCTGGCCCGCGAGTTTTGGAACGACCCGGCCCACGATCCCGGTTTGAATTTTGTGGATCGAGGCGACTTTCCCTTTTATTACACCTTCGAAAAAGACGGGGTGTTTTACTTAGTTTGGGATGCCACCTGCAACTACATCCCGCCGGAACAGATGGCCTGGGCAGAAGCGGCGCTGGCCAGCGAACGAGCCCAGAAGGCCAAGTTGCGCATCGTCATCGGTCACCTACCTCTCTATGCGATTACCGTCGGACGCGACGATCCGGGAGAGGTGCTGCTGGAGGCAGACGCCAAACGGGCCCTGCTGGAGAAATATCGCGTCCACACTTACATCAGCGGCCACCACCACGGCTACTACCCCGGCCACAAGGGGCAACTGCAACTGCTCCATTGCGGCATCCTCGGCTCCGGCCCCCGCCCCCTCCTGAATAGCCCCCTGCCCCCCCGCAAGACCCTTACCCTCATCGATGTGGACTTCGACGCTCCGGAGGTTACCTACTACACCACCTACCACATGCGGGATCTGAGCGTGATCGACCAAGCCGAACTGCCCCGCTTCATCACCGGCCACAACGGCCTGGTGCTGCGCCGCGATGTTAACTGGGATAACCTCACCCCCGAAGAAATCGCCACCTGCCAAGCTCGTATTGGATCCCTGTGCCGCGACGACTGACTCTTAAGCTCAGGAGCGTTGCATCTCGGCAAAAGACTGATAGCTCCTCTGCGGATGGTAGAGATGGCGCTGCTGCACAATGTCCTGTATCGACACCTGGGAGAAGTGCCGCTTGTGCAGATGGGATCCCCGCCTGCGCTGGGCCAGGCACAAGTGTAGGAGGGGATGGACAAGGCCATAGAAGTCGTCGTCTTGGCAGCCCCGAGCGGCAAGGAGTGGGCCTCGAAGTGGCTTGCAGATGTGATATCATCAATTTCCAACCCTTGGGCAGATGCGCAGCCGCATCTTCAGCGAGGGCTGTTAACTCAGAGGTAGAGTACCACCTTGACACGGTGGGAGCCGCTGGTTCGATTCCAGCACAGCCCATTGTCAGAGGATCCCAAAGACTCTGCCAAAGTTCGAAAAGGCCTTGTCCGGCAAACCCTCTCGGCTTTCAGGGATCCCGACAATTCCATGCAACCTGCGAAAATCCAGGGGGGGACGGGCTCCTCTCTGCAGCGGCTGTTTTGGAGGGCTGGAGCGTTGGTCTGGGGTTACGGCCCATTTCTTCGGATCCCGGCCAGGGATCCCTATACTGGAGTAGGAGCCCTGGAAGGCGCCGGCGTGGCAAGGGTAGCATTAGGTCAAACTGCGAGAGGGGGAAACGACCGATGGGATTGTTCGATCGGGTCAGCCGGATCATCAGAGCCAACCTCAACGCGCTGATCAGCAGTGCCGAAGATCCGGAGAAAATCCTGAACCAAACCATTCAGGACATGTCTGAGGATCACTACCAAATGCGGCAGGCAGTTGCCCAGGCCATTGCTGCCCAGAAGCGGATCGAGCGGCAGTACGAGCAGGCGCAGCAGAACGTCGACGAGTGGCAAAGGCGCGCCGAGTTGGCCCTGCGCAACAACAACGAGGCCCTGGCCCGCGAAGCGCTGGTGCGCAAGAAAACCTTTGCCGAAACCGCCCAGAGCCTGAAGCGGCAGTTGGATGAGCAGACCAAACAGGTGGAAGTCTTGAAGGCCAACATGACCAAGCTGGAGAGCAAGATCGCCGAGGCCAAGACCAAAAAGGATATGCTCATCGCGCGGGCTCGGGCGGCCAAAGCTTCCCAACAAATTAACCAGGTTATCGGACGGGTGGACGCCACCAGTGCCTTCGCGGCTTTCGAGCGTATGGAAGAGAAGGTAAACGCCCTGGAAGCTCAGTCGGCGGCCGTGGCCGAGCTGGCGGTGGACAACTTGGAGCGACAGTTTGCCGCTTTGGAAGCAGGTGGCTCGGACATCGATCACGAGCTGATGATGCTGAAAGCGGCGATGGGGGGCCAATTGCCCGCCGGAGAGCAGAAAGCTCTGCCGAGAGATCAATCTGCTGCCACCAGCGAGAGCGAGGTAGATGTAGAGCTAGAAAATCTACGCCGCGAAATCGACCGGCTTTGAACGAATGGGAGGTAGCGTCTTCTTGAGAGTGTCTCCTCTGGGCTCAGGGGCGTTGGGGTATCCTAAGCAGGGGGACACATAAGCTAGCCCAGAAGAGCTCTTGGCCTGCCTCTGGTGGGGTTAGGGTAGCCTTCTGCGTTTTTGCGAGAGAAACAAACAGCGATGACCACAGCGAGTATCAAACCTCTGCTGGACGCCAAGCAACTGTTGCAGGCTTATGCGTCTGGCCGGCGGGATTTTTCTGGAACCAACCTGAGCGGAGCCCAGTTGAGCGGCGCGAACTTGAGGGGCATTGTCCTGCGGGATGCCGACTTAAGTGGGGCGGATTTGCGCGAGGGGGATCTGTCGGGCGCAGATCTCTCAGGGGCCGACCTGCGCGGAGCCAAACTGCGGCGGGTGAACTTCATTGGGGCCAAGCTGGTCAAGGCCGATCTGCGGGGGGCCAACCTCTACCGGGCCAAGTTGCTCAGGGCCGACCTTAGCGAGGCCGATCTCAGCCGCGCCGATTTGCGAATTGGCGCCGATCTGCGGGGAGCCATCATCACCAACACCCGTTTTCGCGGCGCCCTCTACGATGAGTACACCAAGTTTCCGGAGGGGTTCAACCCCACCGAGATGGGCATGTAATCCCAGGCTTTCTAGGGAACCAGCTCCTGCCACAGTTGGGCTGCATCGGCGGCAGCCGCCACAAAGGGCGGGTTGTGCAGATCAGGCTTGTTGTAGCGCAAGGGATCCCCTTTTAGATCGGTGACGCTTCCCCCGGCTTGCTCGACGATGCAGTGGGCAGCAGCAGTATCCCACTCCATGGTTGGGTCGAAGCGGGGGTAGAGATGGGCGGATCCCTCGGCCACAAGGCAGAGTTTCAGGGCGCTGCCCACCGACTTCACCTCGAGGGAACCGTAGCGCCGCCGCAGCCGCTCGAGAAATTGCTCCGTCTCCGGGCCGCGGTGGGAGCGGCTGGCCACCACTTGCAGAGGGGCCTGGGCGGGCGGGCGGGCCCGGATGGGCTGATCTCCTCTATAGGCCCCCAGCCTTTGCACAGCCCTGTAGGTAAGGCCGAGAGCGGGGGCATGGACGACGCCTAAGATGGGGATCCCTGCCTCGACGAGGGCGATGTTCACGGTGAACTGGCCGCTGCGCCCGATAAACTCGCGCGTGCCGTCCAAGGGATCCACCAGCCAGAACTGCCGCCACTGTTGCCGCTCCGGATACGGGATCCCGCCGGATTCTTCCGAGAGCACGGGGAGGCCGGGGGTCAGATCTTGCAGGCCCCGCAGGATCAAGTGGTGGGCGGCCAGATCGGCTTCGGTGAGGGGGGAGGAGTCGGCCTTGTCCCTGACCCGGATCTGATCTTGCCGATAGATCTCCAAAATGGCCTGCCCGGCTGTTTCCGCGAGGCGGCTGACATGGGGCAGGAGATCGGCCAGATCCTGCATGGGCAAACTCTCCAGGTTTAGCGACGCACCGGAATGCCGTGGGCGGCCAAATCGGCTTTGATCTGGGCAATTGTCAACTGGCCGTAGTGGAGCAGCGAGGCCAACAGGGCTGCTTCTGCTCCCCCCTCTTGCAGAGCCTGGCGGATGTGGGCACATTCCCCTGCCCCCCCTGAGGCGATCACCGGCACCGCCACCGCCTCGGCCACGCGGCGGGTCAGCTCCAAGTCGTAGCCCGCTTGGGTGCCGTCGGCGTCCATGCTGGTCAACAAGATCTCCCCCGCCCCCCGCTCGGCCACGGTTTTGGCCCACTCCACCGCGTCCAGGCCCGTCGGCTCCCTCCCCCCGCGCACGTACACTTCCCAACCGCCACCCTGAGGTTTGGCACGGGCGTCGATGGCCACCACGATGCACTGGGATCCAAACCGACGGCTGGCCTGGGTGACCAGATCCGGATCCCGGACTGCCGCCGAATTGAGGCTCACCTTGTCGGCCCCGGCCCGCAACAGTTGCCGGATCCCTTCCAGATCGCGGATCCCACCTCCCACCGTGAGGGGGATAAACACCTGCTCCGCCGTGCGCCGCACTACCTCCAGCAAGATTTCCCGCTCTTCGTGAGTGGCGGTGATGTCTAGAAAAACCAGCTCGTCAGCTCCCGCCTGGTCGTAGGCCTGGGCCAGCTCCACCGGATCCCCGGCATCGCGCAACTGCACAAACCGGATCCCTTTGACCACCCGCCCCGCCGCCACATCCAGGCAGGGAATGATCCGCTTGGCCAACATCGCCTTCTCCTCCGCTGGCGCGATGGCCTAGCCAAAGGTGATGACTAAGAAAGGCTCCTGAAACTTGGCCCCGGTTACCTGCCGGCCTGCCAAGCTGGGGGGCAAGAACAAGTTGCGCCGCTGATCCCCGGCGGTGATGGTCAGTTCCGGCCCCGACTGGCTCAGCTCGATCTGGGCCTTGCTGAAGCCGGGAATAAACAGCTTGACGGTACGGGCTCCCTCGTCGATGGCCACCGGCGGCGGCACCTGCGGCACCGCGAAAATCCCTCCTACCGCCTCTTCCAAAGCCGACCAATCGGATCCCTGGCGCCGCGGCAGGATGCGCACAGGCAGCGGAGAAAAATCGGCAGCCGACACTTCCCCAGGAACCAGCGGCATGACCCAGAGGCCACCCACCGTCAGCCCCACCATCTGGGCGCTGCCCCAGAGGTAGCGGGCAGTCTGCACGGCCATCGGATCCGGGGTGGTTACCAGGTGGGCCAACACGCGACGAGGATCGGCGATGGCCTGGCGTCCCTCCTCGAAAATGTTGGTCATCCCCCCCAGCCGATTCGACAGATCCTCTAAAGACGAGAACTCCACTGTGCTGACCGATCGCAGCAGGGGCTCGACGAAAGGGCGCAGGGTTTTGGCCAAGTCGGAGCCCAAAAAAGCTTTAGAAGCCCGCCGCCAGTACCAACTGGCCACCTCCGGGATCCCAAAAGCCCGCAAGGTGGTCAGATCCCCCGGCCCATCGTAGAGAATACAGTCGTACTGGCCGCTGGCATCGTAGCGACGCAGGGCTTCCAGAGCCAGGGCCTGATCCATCCCCGGCAACACCCCCAGCTCCTGGCCGTAGATCTCCCGGAAAAAGGGAGTGCGCACGTATTGGGCTTCCAGCTCCTTGGCCGCCGTCCAGTGTTGCTCCAGGAGCTGAGTTGTGCGCAACTGCACCACACTTAAATTGGCGGCAATGGTTACCGGCTCGCCGGAAAGCGGGATCCCGCCCAAGAGCATCTCCAGCCCCGACCCCGGCTGATGGCCCACCAACAGCACCCGCCGCCCCTGCTGGGCTGCTGCCCGGGCCGCTGCCACGGCCAGGGTGCTCCGGCCTGTGCCCCCTTTGCCCAAGAAGGTAAGGATCTGGCTCATTCCCGCTCTCCAGACTCTCCGTAGATGTCGATGTACAGCGATTGCCCCGCCAACTGAGCTGCCGCCATCATTACCTGCCGAATGGCCTGCAGGGTGCGCCCGCCTCGCCCCAACACCCGCCCGCGATCCTTGGGGTCAAAAGCCAGCCGCAGCCATACCTTGCGCCCGCCACAAGTGGTTTCCACATCCATTTGCGGCGGGCCACCGCTGAGCAACGGCTCGATCAGGAGATGGACAAGGGCCTCGTAATCCGGCATGGGGAGCTAGACGACAGGGAAGAACAACTGCCGAGCCAAGCTTAACCGAAAGCGTAGCCGACCCTAGGCCTCAACCTGAGGCTTTTCCTCCTCAGGCTCCGGCTCCTGGGAGTTCGGTTCCGCTGCCGCCCCAGCCGGCTCGACTTCCCCCGGTTGCCCTGCCATCTCGGCAGAGGCCTCGCAAACAGCGGCAGGCTCCTCTGTGGACGGCGCCGGATCAGGGATCCCAGCCTCCGGCTTGGCGATAGCCGGGATGCGAATCGCGGCAACCACTCCGCCCTCGCCGGCTTTGAGCATCTCGTAGATGCCGGCCTTCCTGAGGAGGCTGTCCACCGTATCTGTAGGCTGAGCGCCACAACGCAACCACTTGAGCAGGCCTGCCGTCTCCAGAACCGTCTCCTTGGTGCGCGGGTTGTAGTAGCCCAACTCCTCCAGCGGACGACCCTCGCGGCGGGCCTTACTTTCGATGGCGACGATGCGATAAGTGGGTTGCCGTCTTTTTCCGTAGCGCTTGAGCCGCAATTTAACCATGGGGTGTCTGCTCCTCGGGGGTGCTCCGCAAGCTGTAAAGGGTTACCAAGAGAAAAAAAGATGAAGCAAGCCAAGTTGCCGCCCCTTCCCACATCCCAGCGGAAGTCTTGGCGGCTAGCTATGACACAGGCCCTCTATTGTAATCGATTTTTCCTCGGCTGAAAAAGGGTCGAATCGACACCAGGTGGCATCTTCGTGGCAAAGTTGAAGAGGAAACCCAAGCTCAGCAGCAACCCCTATGGTCAACTACGCCGACTTGACAGATGAGCAGCGCCAGCTCTACCTCAAAGCCTTGATCGCGGTGGCCCGCGTGGACGGCCAGTTGGACGAAGAGGAGAGCAACTTTTTCCTGCAAATTGCAGAAGGGATGGGCGTCGAAAAACAGGTGGCCCAAAGCTATCTGGCCGACGAGACAGGCGCAACCCTAGACCTCAGCCGGATCCCTCCTCTACACAATGCAGCCGGAGCCTTGATCCTGAGAGATTTGGCGGCGATGGCGGTGGTCAACAACGAGCTGGCGGAAAAAGAAGAGGCCCTGATTTTCGAGATCGGCAAAGCCATGCAGTTCAGCCAGGAGGAGATCAACGAGTTCTTGGACTGGGCCTTCATGGGCCTGCAATGGCAACTGAAAAGCGCCGCTCTGCTGGAGCGCTACGCTGCCGACGGCAACAGCTAGCCTTGGCTTGAGCAAAGCCCAGCCCACCCCCATGGGAAAGGCTTGTATCCACTAGCTGATGTAGCGATCCAGGGCCCGCTGCAGCTCTTCCAGTTCCACCTCGATGTTGCCACTTTCGATGGCGTGGCGGATGCAGTGACGGATGTGATCGTCAAGAATAAGGCGCGCCACCCGATCCAGTGCCCCCTTGACAGCGGCAATCTGCAGCAGCACATCCGGACAGGGCTGATCCTGCTCGATCATGGAGCGGATCCCGCGCACATGCCCCTCGATGCGAGCCAGACGATGGATCAGCTTGCGCCGCGACTGCGGGTCATGGTGGTGAGGCTGGGCTCGCCCCGATAGAGGTGGCCGCTCCAGTGCAAGCTCCCACTCCTCCTCCCAATCGGGTTCTGCAGGGAGGGGGGGGACAGAGCCGGTTGGCACTGGGGGAACGGGATCCGACATAAAAAAGCAGAGGACTCTTTGCATGATACCGCTCGCTTTTCCCCGAGAACGTTGGGGTGCTCTACAATAAGGGGAGATATGAAATTTTGTAAAACCTCTCATACTTTGGCTCCATGACCTCTGTGCTCTCCCCCTTTGGCCCTGTAGAAGCGGATCTGGAGCGTTTACGCCAGAACCTGTCGCGGCTGGTTAGCGCCAAACACCCAATTCTGGCCATGGCTGCCGAACATCTGTTTTCGGCGGGGGGGAAAGGGATCCGACCGGCGATTGTGCTGTTGATTGCGCGGGCTACTACGCCGGATGGGGAGATTACCCCGCAGCATTGGCGCCTGGCGGAAATTACCGAGATGATCCACACGGCCAGCTTGGTGCACGACGATGTCATCGACACTGCCGATGTGCGGCGGGGCATCGACACAGTAAATACCCTTTTCGACAACCGCGTAGCGGTGCTGGCGGGGGACTACCTCTTCGGCCAAGCTGCCTGGTATTTGGCTAACCTGGACAATCTGGAAGTGGTGAAGCTCCTGTCCAAGGTGATCATGGATCTGCCGGAGGGCGAGGTGCGCCAGAGCCTCACCCGCTTCGACCCGGATGTGTCCTTGGAAGAGTACCTGGCCAAGAGCTTCTACAAAACCGCCTCCCTCATATCCGGCAGTTCTAAGGCCGCCGGGCTGCTGAGCGGGGTCAGTCCTGAGGTGGCCGATCGCCTCTTCGACTTTGGCCGCGACCTGGGCATTGCCTTCCAAATCGTGGACGACCTGCTGGATTTCACCGCTTCGGCAGAGATGCTCGGTAAGCCGGTGGGATCTGACCTCATCCAGGGCAACTTGACGGCACCGGTTTTGTTCGCCCTGGAGGAGTTTCCCCAGATGCGAGAGCTGATCCTCCGAGAGCTGGCCGAACCCCAGGATCTCCAGCAGGCCCTGGAGTGGGTTTACCAGAGCAATGGGATCCCGCGCTCCCGCGAGTTGGCGCGAGACTATGCCCGTCGGGCTGCTGAGGCGTTGGAAGTTCTCCCCGATTCGGTAGCCCGCCGAGCTTTGTTTCAGATGGTGGACTATGTGCTGGAGCGGGCCCGCTGAGAGGTTTTCCCAGGTTTAGGTTCGACTCCCCGAGGCCTGCGCCCCTTCAGAAGAGAGCTCCGGATACTCTGGCGGGGTGAAAAAGTGCAGGCGATTGGGGGGCCAAAAGCGGAAGATGGTGTTGCCGATGATGTTCTCTTCCGGCAAAAATCCCCACACATGGGAGTCTTGGCTGTCGTTGCGGTTGTCCCCCATCACAAAATAGGAGCCGGGGGGGACGAGAAATTCGGATCCCTGGTTGGGCACGCCGGGGCAGCGCTCGCCCGGACAGGAGTAATTGGGGGGAGCGTAGATATAGTCCTCCTGGAGCGGGATGCCGTTGACGATCACCTTGCCATCGGCAATGCGGATGCGATCCCCCGGCAGGCCGATCACCCGCTTGATGTAGGCACCGTCGAAGTTCAGCTTGGCAGGCGGGTAGAAGACGATGATGTCGCCCCGTCTGGGGGAGCTGAAGCGGTAGCTGATCTTTTCCACCACCAGCCGATCTCCTTCTTCTAGGGTGGGCAGCATCGAATCGGAGGGGATCCAACGTGCTTCCGCCACAAAGGTGCGAATGCCGAAGGCCAACAGCAGCGCCAGCACCACTGTCAGCAAGTTCTCCCGCTGAGCCTGCCACCAAGCGCGGGATCTGGAGCCAGCGGAGGTTTCTCCTGGCGGCAGCTTGGGCTGGGGCAAAGACGTCGGATCTTTTGACGACATGGCGGCTAGCGCACAAGACTGCACGATCTCCAGATTATCGCACTCAACCGAGGCAGTAGGAGCAGAGGCTGTCCGGTCAAGCCGACGCTAGAGAGACAAAAGGCCGGGAGTAGCCTAGGATCGATAGGCGGAGATACCCTGCTCGTGACTTCCAAGCCCCATGACGATTTCGACAGAAGAGCGCCTAGAGCGGGTCGAGCGGCTGGTTGAAACCAACAGCCAAGCAATAGCTCGCCTCACCCAACAACAAGGGGAGATTCTGGATCGGATCGATCGGCTCTCAGGAGATACCCAAAAGCTCTCGGAGCGGGTCGAGAAGCTCTCGGGTGACGTCGAAAAGCTCACTTTTAAGTTCGACACCGCCCAAACCATTGGAGAACGGCTGGAACGTCTGGCCACCAGCCTGATTGCCGGGGCCACCATCAGCATTATTGCCGGGGTGATTTTGGTGCTGTTGCGGGAGGGATCCCGCTAGGAAGAAGCCGCTCAGGTTGTCGTGGGAATGGGACGCCTGGAGCGAGGAGGAGAGGCTTCTGGATTCCTACGGGCAGGGATTGGGGCAGGAGAGCAGTGGCCCGGCCTGTATCCAAATGCCCATAGGAGATCAACTGCCGGAATTGAGTTTTTCCCAGTCCTGCTGGCGGATGGCGATCATCTGGGCTTGGGCCTGAATGGCCGCCAGCATTTCTGTCATCAGGGGCCAGTCGCTGCCGGGGGGGGTGGGGTATTGCTTCAGCTTCTCGATTGTGGTGCTGAGGGCAGCTTGCAGTTGTTGCAGCAGTTGATGGGCCTGCTGGGCCAAAGCCACAGTCTCGGAGACGCGGAGGCGGTTTTGGCCTTGCTGATACTTGTGGAGGGTCTCCCCTCGCAGAATGCTGAGGATGGCGCCTTCCCTGGAGGAGGAAACCTGGCCACTCTTGGAGCGCTGGGGAATGATGCGCAATTGCAGCACCAGCGGCTCCCCCCGATACATCCGCTCTGCTTCCGCCTGCTGGGGCTCCCCGATCAGCCCTGCATCCAGGGCCATCATCCGCTTCATGGCGGCGATCAACTTTGCCCGTATCGACTCCGAGAGATCCTTAAATAGATCCCGCAAAATCCCCTGCTGGCGGTAGCGCACCCGACACACCAACCCCTCCTGGGGTTCAACAAAAATTTGCTCCGCTTTCTCCTCCAAAGCTCGCCGCAGCATCGAGTTCAGCAACTGCTGCGCCGTCTCTTCCGATTCGTCAACAGGAAGGGGCGGAGCAGTTGGCCGTGCCGGCAGCGGCTGGGTGGGGGTCAGTCGGCTGGGCGGCTCGGCCACGGGAGCAGGAACTTCCCGGGTGACGCGGCTGGCTTGGGCCTGGAGGCGTAGCTGCTCCACCTCTGCCGGGCTCGGCGGATGGCTGAAGTAGTAGGCAATTAAATCCTGCTGCTGCTCAAAAGTAATCGGGATCGGCTCAACGGAGATCTGGGAATAGGCGAGCATCTTGCTCACGTAGTCCAACGCCGCCAAATCCTGGGGATCCACCATGCCCAAGATCAAGCTGTCGGTGTCCAGAGCGAGGGGCACAACCTGGTAGTAGATGCAGATTTCTACCGGCAGGTATTGGGCAATCAGGACCGGCACCCGCGCCCGGTCAACAATGGAGTGTTGTCCCACCGCCAAAGAGGTATCTGGATTGGTCATGGCAAGCCCGCAGTGGATCCCGGAGGGGCGAGGTGTCGTTCTCGATCATAAAGCCTGTGCCCCTTAGCTCTGCGCCCCGCAATACCCTGACTCGTCTGACCGGCACAAGTAATGAATAATGTAATACTAGGAGCATTCATCACCAGCTACAGTGAAAGAAGTTGAGCCTTGTTAAGTCTGGGAGTTAACATCGACCACGTCGCCACCCTGCGCCAGGCTCGCCGCACCGTAGAGCCGGATCCGGTGGCCGCGGCGGTGATCGCCGAGTTGGCAGGGGCAGATGGGATCACGGTGCATTTGCGCGAGGATCGCCGCCATATCCAGGAGCGGGATGTGCGGCTACTGCGCCAGACGGTGCGCACCCACCTCAACTTGGAGATGGCCGCCACCGACGAGATGGTGGCCATCGCCCTGGAGATCAAGCCCGATTATGTCACCCTAGTGCCCGAGCGGCGAGAAGAGGTCACCACCGAGGGCGGTCTGGATGTGGCCGGGCAGGTGTCGCGTCTTAGCGAGGTGGTAAGCCAACTGCAGGGATCCGGCATTCCCGTCAGCTTGTTTGTCGATCCCGATCCCATCCAAATTGCCGCCGCTGCCCAGGTGGGGGCCCGCTGGGTGGAACTGCACACGGGACGCTATGCGGAGGCATCCTCGGAGGCGCAGCAAGAGGCGGAGTTGGCCCAACTGCGGCAGGCCAGCCAACAGGCGATTCAACTGGGCTTGCGGGTGAACGCCGGACACGGCCTCACCTACTGGAACGTCGGCCCGGTGGCCCGGATCCCTGGCATGGAAGAGCTGAACATCGGCCATAGCATCATCAGTCGAGCGGTGCTGGTGGGATTGGAGCGGGCAGTGCGAGAGATGCGTCAGGCGATGGGATTAAGCTCAGGAGTAGGCCCGGCATGAACTCGGAGTACTACAGCTACGACAACTACGTTCTCGACCAGGCTGAGATCGATCGCCTGCTGGATCTGCTGCCCGCCAGCATGCGGGAGAGCGTGAAGATCTTGCCGGCCTCGGAGCGGCAGACGGTGGTGATCAAGGGCCGCCGACAGATGCCCTGGGAACGGCAGATGCGGCTGTTCATCAAACCCTACGAGTGGCGACAGTTCACTCCTCTGCAGCGGGCAGGGCTGTTTCTCCACAAGGTGGGCTACTACAGCCGGGCAGCCTCGCGGCAGATCGACTTTTACCTGGCCATAGCGGCTCTGGGAGGGCTGAGCCTGATCTTCGAGGTCGTGCAGCAAGACCCGGTGGGGGCGACGGTTTCGGGAGGGTTGAGCGGCTTGGCGCTTTGGCAGTTGCGCCGCGACCAGACCAACGACCGCCGTCTTCTGGCTGCCGATGCCTACGCCGTGGATCGCCTGGTGTTGCGCGGGATCCCACGGCTGCAGGCGGTGGAGGCGCTGGGGCAGGCGCTGCACGTGGAGGCCCGTCTGGAGGGGCGCTCCGGCAACGACCTGCTGGACATGTTGCGCTATCAAAATCTGAAGCGGTTGGCCCAACGCCCGGCAGAAGATATCGTGTTGAGCTAGGGCTGGGGGGACTTAGCCATGCTCTCCCCCTCGCGGCTGGGATCCCTGGTGGGCCAGGGGGCATGGGGCCACCACCTCTTGCAGGTGGTGACAACCGACTCCACCAACCGGCTGCTTTTGCAGTGGGGGCGCCAGTTTCCTCAGCCCCTGCCGCCGGGCACGGTTTTGGTCAGCACCCGCCAACGGGCAGGACAGGGCCAGCACGGGCGGGTGTGGCACTCGGAGCCGGGGGGGCTGTATCTGTCGGTCTGGCTGGGATCCCCGCCTCTGCGGCATTCGCTGCTGGAGTTGACCCTGACGCTGGCCTGGGGTGTTGTGGATAGCCTACGACAGAAACTGGGGATCCCGCTGCGGCTGAAATGGCCCAACGACCTGGTGGTGGTGGATGAGCAGTGTCCGGGTTCTCTGCGCAAGCTGGGTGGCCTCTTGGTGCAGAGCCGCTTTGGGGAGAGAGGGCAACTGCTGGGGCTGGTGGCCGGCGTTGGGGTCAATGTCAACAATCCCGTGCCCGCTGGCGGGATTGCCTTGGCAGAAATTCTGGGATCCCGGCAGGACAGCACCGCAGTTGCCGCCTGGGTTTTGCAGGGGATGGAGCGCGGGTTTCAGATCTGGCTGCAGGAGGGGTTTGCCCCTGTGCGCTCCAGGTACGAAGCCTGGACGGTGAAGCCGCAAGTCCAATGGCTCCCTGGTGAGGCGTCGGCTACGGTTTTGGGCCTTGCCGAGGATGGCAGGCTGCGGGTACAAACTCCAGGAGGACAGATCCTCGTCCTTTCTCCCGACCAGGTGCGCCTGAGCTATCAAGCGTCTCTTGCCAGTGGCCCTTCGTTTCCTCCTGAGTGACCCGTGTTGGATCCCTTGCGCATGTCGGCAAAGTCTTTTTGGCTGCGTCTTCTCTCCCGGCCAGGCAGCCGGTTGGCGAGAAGGGCGCGGCTGCTGCGGCGGCTGGGCCTGGGCTTAGGGTTGGGACTGGGCCTGCTGCTCTGCTTCTCTTCCACCGCTCTGCTGGCGCAGACGCAACTCCATCCTCTGCCCCCTCCTCCCTCAATAGGCCCGGCTCTGGACACCCCTGGAGCAGAAGCCCTGCTGTTGGATGGTGCCATTCCCCTGCCGGCGGGCAGCCCAGAGTCTCCAGGCTTGGCGTCCAAACCTGGCAGCTCTCCAACCCTGGAGGCAGAAACCCGCGCAGAGACGGTGGTGGGGCGGGAAATTATTATGGAGCCGCCAGCAACCCAGAACTTGGCCGTCGATGCTCAGCCGGAAAGTGGGGTGCCGGTGGTGCTGATGGAGCGCAGCTCCGGTCGCCGCATCATCCTCATGCCAGGCGAAGAGATTCGTATTGAGGATCCCAGCCAACCCCAAACGCCTAAGCCGCCAGCGCCGGCATTGCCCGAATTGGCGACAGGTGAAGAACAGTTGCTCTATCCTTTGCCCCACCCCGTGCCGATTACCTCTGGGTTTGGCATGCGAATTCACCCCATCCGCGGCCAGCCAGAGTTCCATGCCGGCGTGGATCTGGGGGCCAGCCTGGGCACGCCAATCCTGGCTGCGTTGAGCGGCAAGGTGGTGAGCGCGGGATCCTTGGGAGGCCTGGGAATTACGGTTGTGCTGGACCATGGCGGCAGTCGGCGCACCCGCTACGGCCACATGTCCGAAGTCGCGGTAAGAGCCGGGGAAGTGGTGGAACAGGGATCCGTGATCGGCTATGTGGGGGCAACCGGGGCGGTAACCGGGCCACACCTGCACTTTGAGCTGTGGAAGCGGGCAGGGGGGCAAGGCTGGGTGGTTTTGGACGCCACAGAGGAGCTGAAGGTCGCCGTTGCCCAGTTGCCGGGTTAGCCAGAGCCGGCTTGGGTTAGCATAATTGAGCGGGATCCGAGTCGGCTGACAACCGGCCTACGGGGCCAGCTTTTGCGGACGTGGCGGAATGGCAGACGCGCTAGACTTAGGATCTAGTGCCGCAAGGCGTAAGGGTTCAAGTCCCTTCGTCCGCATGGCCAAACAAGCTCCTCATTCCCGGCCTTTTTCCTAGAGGGAGAAGGAGAAAACTGTGCTACTCCCTTTCCAGGCTGGGACAGCCGGTATAGCGGGACAAGCTCTCCCTGGGGCGAGGAGCGCAGTGTCCTGGGAGAGGAGTTGGGGTGAGGGAATGGTTTCAAACTTGTCCGAAGTGGCTGCAGGATCCCATAACCTTTTGGGCTGGTCTTGGGGAAAGTCTTCTGCCGCTAGCCGGGGAAGATCACTTGCAGGATTTGCTCAGGAGCAATCGAGTCGATCACCCCGTTGGCAGCCTTAACGGCGCGGAACGGCCCTTCGGAAGGCAGCAGCCGCTCCGGCTCAGTGGGGCCAAACACAGCCACCAGGGGAGTTTGGGTGGCTACTGCTAGGTGCATGGGGGCGCTGTCGGTACACAACAGCAGGGTGGAGCCAGCAATCAAGGCCGCCAGTTGGCCCAGGTGGGGAGGGCGGCTCACCGGCAGATCCGGCAGTTGCGACAGAAAGCCCTCCGCCAGCTGCTCATCTTCTGGCCCCAGCAGCAGCACCAGCGGCAGCTCCGGCCGCTTTTCCCGGAAGCCCTTGATGACCTTGACCCAGCTGGCGGGGGGGTAGATTTTCTGAATTCCCTTCTCCTGGGACAGTTGGCTGGCGCCGGGATGTAACAGCACGTAATCTTGGGCAGCATCCCCCAGCAGGCGCTTGCGTTCCTGCTCGGCCCACTCCAGGTCCGTCTTCTTTAGGCGAACCTGAGGCAGGCCTGCCGTCGCAGTGATGCCAAACCCCTGCAGCAGGTCGTGATACATGCTCGCTGCATATTGGGCCGGCTTCAGGGGCACCGGGTCGGTCAGCCAAGGTCGCCCAGGCCCTGGTGGAGCATAGCCAACCCGCTTCGGGATCCCAGTTAGCCAAAGCAGCAGCTTGACCCCTAAGCTTCTGCCCAGGCTCAGCACCGCATCGTACTGCCGTTCCCGGATTCGCCCCAGCAGATCGCTGATATCTCCCAACGAGAGCTGCTCTTTAAACGGAAAGGTTAGCACCCGATTCACCGAGGGACAAACCTCGTAGGCAGCTGCCGCCCGCGGCTCCACCAACACCTCTAGCTCCGCTTCTGGAAAGCGCTGCCGCAAACTTGCCAGGGTGGGAAAAAAAAGAATTTGGTCGCCAATCCCTCCCGGCACCAAAGCTAGAATTCGGGGGGCCAAAGGGGCTTTGCCGAGAACTGCTTGAGAAGCAACCTGCATAGAACATCCTGTCGATAGCTGTAGCCGACCTAGGGAATCCCTGGCCAGGGACGTACCGCGTTTACTCTATCTCAGATTGGGATAGATTCGGAGTGGGCTGGGATCCCAGCAGTCCACTTGTAGCGAAGATAAGGGAAGAATCACTTGGGGCCAGAGCGTTGTGGACGCCGAAAATCAGCTTTTCCGCCTCAGGGAAGAGGCATAGGCGATTTTAATCGCTGATTTCTCTCTCTGCTACACTGTACATACTGACCTACCTTCGTGAAAAACCTAGCCGGCAGCTAAGCAAGACAAACCAAGCAGAGCCTTGGCATTATGTCCTTGCTTGCGCTAGCGGGACAGGGCTGTGAGAGCTGTCTAGAGGCGGCTTGACAACGCCTTTACGAGTCCAGCAACGGACTGGGTAAGAATTCTCCAGCTTTCTTTAGTTGGTGGGAGTGTCGAAAGCTCTCATCCTCGATAATGGGCTGTGGCCGCTACCTTCCCAAAAGGCAGCACCGTGACGGATGAGCCTATTCCGCTGCTGGACTTGACCTTGCAATACCGCGCTCTGGCTGAAACCCTTCTGCCCGAGGTGGAGGCGTTGCTGGCCTCAGGCCAGTACATCGGGGGAGAGGCGGTGCGGCGTTTTGAGGAGCTATTCTCCCGGTTTCTTGGCGGCGGGGACCTGGAGGCTGTTGGCTGCAATTCCGGCACCGATGCTTTGGTGCTGGCCTTGCGCGCCCTTGGGATCCAAGCAGGTGACGAGGTGATCACCACTGCCTTTAGCTTTTTTGCCTCCGCCGAGGCTATCGACTTGGTGGGGGCACGGCCGGTGTTTGTGGATGTGGATCCCTGCACTTTTAACCTGGATCCCCAGCTTCTGGAAAAGAGCATTTCCCCCCGCACCAAGGCGGTGATCCCGGTGCATCTGTTCGGCCAGGCGGCCAACATGACCGAGATTCTGGCCATCGCGCGGCGACATGGGTTGGCCGTGATAGAAGATTGCGCCCAGGCGGTGGGGGCCTGTTGGGGGGGCAGGCCGGTGGGAACCTGGGGAGATATCGGCTGCTTCAGCTTTTTTCCCACCAAAAACTTGGGGGCAGCAGGGGATGGTGGGGCGGTGGTGACCCGGGATCCACAATTGGCCCGCAAGGTTCGCATTCTTAAAGAACACGGCCAGACTCGCCAATACCAGCACGAGCACATCGGCCTCAACAGCCGCCTCGACGCGCTGCAAGCCGTGATCCTGTCGGTTAAGTTGACCCACCTGCGGGAGTGGAACTGGCGGCGGCAGGGGATTGCCGAGTCCTATCACCGCCTGTTGCAGGGGATCCCTGGGCTGATCCTGCCCCAGGTGGCGGTGGGGGGCAACTCGGTGTGGCACCAGTACACGGTGCGGGTGCCTGGTTCCGACTCGACGGACTCGCGGCGGCGCGACCGGTTGCAAAAGCAGTTGCAGGAGCGGGGCATTGCCAGCCGCGTTTACTACCCCATCCCGCTGCATCTGCAGCCGGTGTACCGCAAAAAGTTGGGGTACAAACCTGGGGATCTGCCCAATGCTGAGCTCTGTGCTGCTCAAGTGTTGTCCTTGCCCTGTTTTCCTGAGTTGACTCTCCAACAACAGGAGCGGGTGGCTGCGGCCATTGCCCAAATCCTCACCGAACAAACCTGCTCCTAGTGCCTGATCCCTTTACGCTGCAAGATACGGGTATTCTTGCGCGGAGGGTTGGGGAGCAAGAATTAGCGGTACAGGGCTGCAGAGGAGGCAGGCAAATGTTATTGAAACTTAGCCAAACGGCACTTCAACTCCTGCAATCGTTGCAGTGGCCGCGGAAGTTGGGGATCCGCCCTCCCCAGTTGTCCTCAAGGCAGCGGGTTCGTTTTCTGCGCCGCTTCCGCTTTACCCGCATCGGGGGGCGGTTTGTTGGGATCACCCTCTTGGTAAGCATTGCCGCCTTCAACACCGGCAACAATCCCCTTTACTTGGTGCTGGGGATGCTGCTCAGCCTCATTCTCCTCAGCGGCATGCTCTCCGAGCTTACCCTCAAAGATCTGGAGGTGAGCCGGCAGTTGCCCAGCCGCATTTTTGCCGGCCAGCCGGTCTTGGTGGGGCTGACGCTGGTCAACCGCAAACGGCGCCTGCCCAGTTTTTCCCTACAGGTCAGCGAGCGCATTGAGGGGCTCAGGCGGGCCGATTGGCCTTCCAGCTACGTTTTGCGCTTGGATCCCGGCGCCAAGCTAGATACCTTCTATCAGCACACTTTTTCACGGCGAGGGGCGTGGCGGCTGCAGGGCTTTGAAATTGCCACCAGCTTTCCCTTTGAACTCTTCCGCAAGGCAGTGGAAATTGAGGATGCGCAGACGGTGATCGTGTTTCCTCGGCCTGCCCCTGTGCAGGGTTTGCTGCTGCCGGATCAGTTCAGCGGCGGCAGCCGGTTGCGCCCTCAGCCGGGCCAGGAGGGGGACTATCTCAGCTTGCGGCCTTATCGTCCCCAAGATGATGTGCGCTCGGTGCACTGGAAGATCTCGGCCAAACGGGATCAACTGGTCGTGCGCGAGCTGGAGCGTCCCCGTTCCCAGGCCATTGTCCTCTGTTTTGAAAACCGCTGGCAGCCGCGGGGAGAAGGCCCTGAAGCGCATCGCAACAAGCTGGAGCGGGCCGTAGAGCGCTGTGCCGGGATCCTCACCTATCTCATCCGGGAAGGCCACCCGGTGGCGTTGGCCACCTTGCAGGAGCGGACTCCTTTCGGAACGGATTTGGCCCATCTAGATTGCCTATTGGCCCTCTTGGCTCAACTGACGTTTGTCGGGGATCCGCAACTCAATTCTCAACTGAAAAGAGAGCCTGATCCCTCTGTCGGGTTTAACCTCACCCCCCAAGATCGCTGTGTGCTGCTGGCCCATCCCGGCCAGGATGGAAAATCTGCCCCGGCCCATCTCATCCACACGGGATCCCTGCTGCAATTTATCCCAATTGAGTGAACCTCAGACTCATTTTGATAGCGGAATCCGTCGGGGAGCGTTTGGAAAGCTTGAGTCGCGGATCTCTTTAAAGCTTTAGGTTGAACTGCTGGAAAAGTGTCTGAGTAGGTAAAGTCTGAGGCTCATGGGAGAGGATTCCAGGGGAGTCAAACTCCGCTACTCTAGCTCCCCAACTTTAGGATCCCTTTATCCCCCTTCCGGGCGGTGGTTGGTGGTGGGGATGTAGATGCGGCTGCCGGCCCACTGCAGTTTTTCTCGCAGGGTGCGGAAGTAGGAGAGGTCTTTTTCTAGGATCAGCAGCTTGGCCGGCAGGTGAGCCCGTTGAATTTGTACCCACTGGCCGGGGTTGACCGATTGGGCCAAGACGCCATCGCTCCAGAGGCGGGTCAGCCCTTCCGGATCGGCAAGGGGCCAGATCTCCACCGTAGCCGTGCCGCCGATGACGATGGGACGGCTGGACAAGCTGAGGGGACAGATGGGGGTGATGATGATGGCCTCAAAGCTGGGCTCCAGAATGGGGCCGTTGGCTGCCAGGGTGTAGGAGGTGGATCCCGTCGGTGTAGCCACCAGCACACCATCCCCGTGGTACTGATCCAAAATCTCGCCATTGACTTCGATTTCCAGGATGGCGGCGGGCAGGCGTTCCCGGTTGATGGGCTTGAGGCACATTTCGTTGAGGGCGTAGTACACGTCACTGACCGGGCGGCCCTGCCGCTTGCCCTCGCCAGGAATAGCCCCCTGCCCCAGTTGCACTTGCTCCCAAATCTGGGCCTGCAACATCATCCGGGCTTGCAGGACGAAGTCTCCGGCCTGGATGCGATCCCAGGGATCCTGGTGCAGCACCCGCTCTGACTGGGCCAAAAACCCCAGCCTGCCCCCCGACTGAATGGGCAAAATGGGGATCCCATGGGGGGCCAGGTGGCGGGCCGCCGCCAACACCGACCCATCTCCCCCCAGTACCACAGCTAGGTCGATGGGATCGGAAGTGGCCTCCAGGAAGACCGGGTAGGGGTTGTGGTGCAAGCCGGTGGGGGCTGTTAGCACCGTAACGCCGCGCCGGCGCAACTGCTCCGCACACAGTTGACAGGCGGCCTTGCTCTCCCGATCCCCCTCTTTGTAGGCAATCACCACCAAGCCCAAGTCCATAAGCCCTCGCGCAGGGATCCCTTCCGATCATCCCCCTTTGGGCTGAAGGTTGCCCAGAAGGCTGAATTTCCCCCAGCATTCCCTTGCGCTTTTTTCACATTTACTGGAGATCCTTAAAAAAATCTCTAAATAGTCATTCCAAATGGTAATAAAAAACGGCTTGTCGCAACGCTGTCGCGCACGCGCTGGCGGCGCAAAGCGCTATCCCTAACTCCCCTCTCCCTTTGGGAGAGGGTCTGGGGGTGAGGGGGGCTGGGAGAGGGGCTGGAGGTGGTCGCGCCGGCGGCGCGGAGCGCTTGGGCCTCCAGAGAGTCAAAGATTGGGATCCCTGAAGTTGGACTGAGCAATGGGCGGGTATGAATTCCAGCAATTGGTTTATCGTATGGACATCTTGGCCTGAGCTGCCTTTTCTTGCGCCTGCAAACCTATGTCTTTTGATCTCACCAATCGCATTTTGGGCGGTCGCTACCGGCTAATTCAAGAAATCGGTGGTGGCGGCATGGGATCCGTCTTTCGCGCCTTGGACTTACACAACAACCACCAAGAGGTGGCGGTCAAGATCCTGCACGCGCCCTTGCTGCTGAGCCGGGGCGACGCCCAGATCGATTTGCGCCGCCGCTTTGCCGAAGAGATCCGCATCAGCATCCTTCTGGGACAGCATCCCCGCATCGTCAAAGTTTTGGATCACGGCCAAGAGGGCGAGCAAGCCTACCTGGTGATGGAGTACCTCAAGGGGCAGGATCTGGGCAAGCTGATGCGGGAAAAAGGGGCTCTGCCGCTTCGGCAAGTCATTCGGTTGGCCCTGCAGGCTTGTGAAGGGCTGCACTTTGCCCACACGTTCCGCGCCAAGGTAGATGGCCGCGAGATTCGGGGCGTGATTCACCGCGACATCAAGCCCAGCAACCTGTTTCTCGAGCAAGTCTTGCAAGAGGGCCAACTCACGTCTCAACTGAAAATCCTCGACTTCGGCGTGGCCAAGACCCTGGCGGATCACACCCTCAGCCTAGGCACCCACAAAGGGGGCGGATTTATCGGCACGGCCCGTTACGCCTCTCCTGAACAGATACGGGGCAAGTCTCTGGATGCCCGCTCGGATATCTACTCGTTTGGGGTGGTGCTCTACGAGATGCTGACGGGATCCATGCCCTTTCAATTGGAAACCGACTCGTTGCACAGTTGGATCCACGCCCATTGCTACGAAAGCCCCCTTGAGATCAACCCGGAGACAACTCCGCAGCCGATCCCGCCCGCCTTGGCAGCGGTGGTGATGGATTGCCTGAAGAAAAACCCGGACGAACGCCCGCAGACGATGCAGGAGCTGGGGGAGCGGCTGCTGCAGGCCTATGAGCTGACGGTGGCCACTCAACTCCCCAGCAGCCAGGCCAGTACCGTGATTCTTCCCACCGGCGGTGCCAAGGCTCAAAACGAGGCTCCACCCTCTTCCGATCCCAGACCGCCGATCAAAACCACCGGCAATACAGGATCGGCTTCTGGAGCCTTTGAAGACATCCGCGATGAAGATCTGGATCTTGTCGAAGATGAGCCCATCCCGCCTGCAGGTGCAGGGATCCCCTATTACATCGCCGAGCGGGAACCTCTCCCCTCAGATCCCTCGGCAGAAGCTGCGCCGGATCCCTCCCCCAAAGTTGAAGGCGAAACTGCCGAAACGCCCTCTACAGTCATCCAGGCCAGCAACACGCTTCCGGCTGCTCCCCCTCAGGATCCCCCCGTCCCACCACGAACGGATACTCCCCCTACCCGTCCCCTGCCGCAAGCCGCCCCCCCAACGGTTCTCCAGCCTTCCGGCAGCAGCCTAAAGTGGGTCTTGGCCGGGGGAGGCGCTGTGGCTTTGTTGGCCGCCTTTTGGCTCTGGCCGCGCCCAACAATCCGCGATACTCAGGAAGAGCCGGAGCCGATTTCTACCGCTGAAGTCACCCCAACACCTACCCCCGAGCCCGCCCCGACTCCGACACCGCCACCCCCTCCCCCAGCCGCCGCGGCTACCCCTCAGCGAGCACGCGGTGCTAGCGGGAAGAGCGGATGC
>NZ_JANSHO010000091.1:0-39576 GCF_047502635.1 Synechococcus sp. RC10B2 | reverse complement strand
TCCTTCCGAAGTTGGTTTGCTAAGTGCTGCTATTGTACCCCTTGAGCCCTTAACAAGCTGTATTCCATCACGCTCCTCAGCCCCAGCCATAGTCCCGATCCCCAGTTGGATTGCCCGTCCTCAGGAGCTGGCTATGTCCGATTCTGCTTGGCGCTTTATCTTCCTCCTCGGGATCGTCAGCCTCTGCGCTGACGCCACCTACGAGGGGGCCCGCAGCATCTCCGGAGCTTTTTTGGGATCCCTGGGGGCCAGCGGCACGGTGGTGGGGCTGGTGGCCGGCGGGGGAGAATTGTTGGCCTATGGGCTGCGCCTGGGCGTGGGCTACTGGAGCGACCGGCTCAGTAGGGATCCCTCTCGGCCCAGTCGAGGGCACTGGCAGCTCACCACCCTGGGCTATGTTGTCAACACGGCGGCGATCCCCGCTTTGGCCTGGGTGGACAGTTGGCCTTGGGCCGCTTTGCTTTTGCTGGCCGAGCGCCTGGGCAAAGGGATCCGCACCCCGCCGCGGGATGTGTTGCTCTCCCATGCGGCTCTGCAGGTGGGCCAGGGCATTGGGTTTGGCCTGCACGAGACCTTGGATCAAATCGGGGCGGTGGGGGGGCCGCTGCTGGTGGCAGGGATGGTTGCCGCCGGCTACGGGTTCCGGGGTGGATTCTTGGCCTTGGGGATCCCGGCGGCCCTGGGGCTGGGGGTGCTGGGGCTGGCCCGATGGCTCTATCCCACCCCGCGCGACTTTGAGCCGGAGCCGGAAACCGCTCCAGCACAAGGCTTTTCCAGGGTCTTTTGGCTCTATCTCATAGCAGCGGCCTGTGTGGCCGTGGGGTTTGCCGACTTTCCCCTCATTGCTTTCCATCTGCAACGACAGTCGGGGAGCGAGGAGGCAGGGATCCCCTTGCTCTACGCCCTGGCCATGGGGGTGGATGCCTTGGCGGCCTTGGGCTGTGGCTGGCTGTTTGACCGCATCCGGCTGGGGAGCCTGCTGGGGGCAGTGGTCCTGTCTGCCGGTTTTGCGCCGCTGGCCTTTTCCGGCAGCTACGGGCTGGCGGTGGTGGGCATAGTGCTCTGGGGGATTGGCTTGGGGGCTCAGGAATCGGTCATGAAGGCGGCAGTAGCCGGCATGGTGGCTCCCCAGGCGAGGGGCTTTGCCTTTGGGCTGTTTACCAGCCTCTACGGCCTGGCCTGGTTTTTGGGCAGCGCCCTGATGGGGGTGCTCTACGATCTCTTCCTCCCAGCTTTGGTCATCTTCTCAGTAGCCGCTCAAGCCGTGGGGGCAGCTATCCTATGGATCCTAATCCTGGGGGAACAGGCTGGGGCCGGGCGATGAAAAAGCCCTGCACCAGGTCCACCCCGTGGTCGCGCACCCACTGCAGCTCCTCTGCCGTCTCGATCCCTTCGGCCAGGGTGACGATCCCCAGCTCCAGCACCTTTTGGGCAATCACCGCCTTGTAGGGATCCCCATCTACGCCGCGAATGAGCTCCCTATCCAGCTTGATGACATCTGGCTGCAACCGGTGCAACAGGTTTAGGGATCCGTAGCCGGCGCCCAGGTCATCCAGCGCCACCCGAAAGCCCGCCTGCCGGTAAAACCGCAAAATCCGCTGCAAATGATCCAAATCGGGGCTGCGGTCGGATTCATTGACCTCAAACACCACCCGTTCTGGCGGGATCCCGGCGCGGCTGATGGCCCAGACAGTAGAGCGCAGGCAAAAGGCTGGGTCGTAAATGGCCGTGGGGCTGAAGTTGATGAACAGATCCCCCTCGAGGCGGTGCTGGGTGGCGGCAGCAATGGCCGTGCGGCGGGCAGCCAAGTCCAGGTGATAGAGCAACCCGGCTTCGCGGGCCGTGGCAAAAAGCAAGTCCGGGCCAATGACCTTGCCCTCTCTGTCCAACCCCCGCACCAGCGCTTCGTGGCCCACCACCCAAGCGGGATCCCGCGCCCGGACAATGGGCTGGAAATAGGTGGTGAGGCGGTTTTCCTTCAACAATTCCAACAACAGCTCGGCTTGGGTGCGGTGGAACAACTGCAGCAACGACTCCACCCGGGCGCAATCTTGCCAGCAGGGATCCCTATCCCCAGGCAAAAACAAGGCGCGGCTGGCCTGCATCTCTTCTTGGGAGAGAACCTCGGCCATTGTCTCCAGGGTCTTCTTGAGGGCCCCCTGGGCAATGGCAACAACTAGGCCAAGGTCTTCCAAAAGTTGAACGGGAACCTCTGTCTTGGCCTCCAGGGCCTGCCAGATTTTCCGGTGGGTATGAGGAGTGGGCAGCCAGAGAAACAAACGCCCTGCCTCCTGCAAAAAGGTGGGCAGAGCTGGGCAGTCAAGACAAGACATGGGGGCTTAGGGAGTAGCCATGCAGGCCCACCGAGGTTACCTATCTTACTTAGCAGTATGTCCCGCCTTCCCGAAAAAAGAAGCCAATCTTACGGAAAGCAAACTGGGAATCCCCAGCGTCAGGACAGGATCCCAATCACAACTCGGCCCCGTTCGCGTTCCGGCCAGCCTTAGAATTGATCCTTCATACCCCGCAGCCGGGCAAAAACCCGCACCGGATCTTGAGCGCCCGTAGCCGCCCGCAAAGCCGGCTGATCCCAGCGCAAAAAAGGATTGGTGCGGCGCTCTTCGCCGATGGTGCTGGGGACAGTTGGGGATCCCGCCTGGCGCAGGGCCACCACCTGTTGGTAGCGCGCCTGCAAGTCGGGGTTGTCCCCATCCACCGTCAGGGCAAACTTGAGATTGTTCAAGGTGTATTCGTGGGCACACCAGACCCGCGTGGCTTCCGGCAACTGCCGCAGTTGATCCAGGGATCCCAGCATCTGCTCCGGGGTGCCCTCAAAGAGGCGCCCGCATCCCCCGGCAAACAGGGTATCGCCGCAGAAGAGATCCCCGCTTTCGGGAAAGTAGTAGGCAACATGTCCCCGCGTATGGCCGGGCACAAACAGCACCTTCGCCTGCCGGCCCGCAAATGCCACCGTCTCTCCCGCCTGCAGCTCCACCGTCTGGCCCGGGATCCGTCCCCGATCCGCCTGGCTGCCGTAGACGACGGCACGGGGGTAGCGGGCCAAAAGTTGCAGGTTGCCCCCCACATGGTCGTGGTGGTGGTGGGTGTTGAAGATGGCCACCAGCTCCGCCCCTAGCTCAGCCAGTTTATCCAGCACCGGCTCGGCCACTGTCGGATCCACCACTGCTGCCGTGGCCGTCTCGGGATCGTGCAGCAGATAGATGTAGTTGTCGCGCAGGGCAGGCAGTTGCAGAATGCGCATAGCCGGCTAGTCCTCAAAAATGGCCTGCTCTACATCCTGGCGGCTTAGCGAATAGGGAAAAGACAGAGTTTTGGTGTTGCCATCAGGATAGGTATAGCGCACCCAAATGCTGGTCTCCTCCAGGCGCAGGCAGGCTTTCCAGCCGGGCCGCTCGCAAAACCACTGCTCCACATCCTGCGGGTCACGGGTGCAGCCCTGATCCTCCAGCCAGCGTTCGATGGCGTGGAGCGGGTGATTGTAGAGAGGCGTAGTTGCAGGAGGCAAAGGCATGGCGAGATGGCGCGCAGAGAAGCCGTCGAACAAAACAAAAGTTAACAACCTATTCCATTCAAGCACCTTATCAATGGGAAGCCCTGAGCGCTTTGTCTTAACCTCATCCACAAGCAACCGGAGTTGGTCAGCCCACCCCACCCTCCCGTAGCCAGGCCAAAGCAACCGCCAACACCAAACACGCCACGAAGGTGGAGCCCATCAGCAGCAGGGCGCAGAGCTCGCCCGCCGAGAGAGGCCGGGTTTCCATGCGCAGCTCCAGAGAATCAGCACCGGGGGATCCCATGTTGGCCGTCACCGCCCGCAGGCTGGCATCGTAGATGGCCCGTTTTGCCGGGTTGCTGAGGACAAGGTAGGCTTCCTGGAGTTCTTGGAAGCAACGAATCGCCACCTCTGGCGCCAGAGGAGAAGTGTCGGGATGGTAGCGTTTGCTCAACTGCCGGTAGGCCCGCCGAATGTCCTCAGGAGAGGCCCCTGGAGACAAGCCCAGCCGCTGGTAGTAGGTAAGAGAGGTCAACGAGCGCATGCAAGTCGCTGAACAGCCAAGACTGGGAGGTAGCAGAACAGCTCTCAAGAGAGCCTGACCCCAATGTAAACCACTCTTCCGGCTATGGGGATCCCTATTCTTCTCCCTCCTCTTCTTCCGACTTGGCTTTGGGGTAGTAGAAGCCGGTGTTGCGACCGCTGAGGATGGCGCGCCCAATGGTCATCGCCCGCTGGGCCTGAAGCTTGGCTTTGCCCAGCCAAACCGCATACCGCCTGCGACTGCGGGCTTTGGAGGTTTTCTTCTTAGGAACAGGCATAGCTTGTACAAAAACACAGCTTTACTAGGCTAACACTGAGTTTGCACGCTCGATCCCAATCTAAACCCGGCCCAATAAAGCGGGTCAAGCTTTTTCCGGCAACTCACAAAGGGCGAGCATCTCTGCTCAGTCTTAACTGTTGAGATCTGTCAACTCCTCTGTGCCAACCTTCTCAATCCCTTCTCCCAATGGCCTTGGAATCGGTAGAGTATAGGACATCTTCTGGGAACAGGCGCCCAGGTGATGCCGGTCACCGCCCCGCTTTTGGGTGCAAGCTGAGAATGGACTGTGGCCACCTCTTCGATCTAGGAGATCGCTCAACCATGCGCAGCCTCTCTTCCATTCTGCTGTTCGGGATCCCGCTGCTGAGCTTGGGTTGGATGGGGATCCCGGTGGCTGCCCAATCCACCAATCCGGAGCTGTGCCAGAAGTTTCCCCAAGACCTTCGCTGCAATCTCTCTGCCCCCAGCCAGGTAGGACAAGCGCCTCAACCCACCACTCGCCCGCGCGTTGCGGTTTTGGATTTTGATTTCAGCAGCCTCAGCAATTCCTACAGCCTGCGCGAGGCATCCCGGGGGGTGAGCGATCTGCTGGTGGATCGGCTGGTGAGAGATGGCACCTTTTCGGTTATCGAGCCCTCGCGGCTGGACGCGATCTTGGCCGAGCAGAACTTGGGGCTATCGGGGCGCTTAGATGCCAACACCGCCGCTCAGGTGGGCCGGATCCTCGGGGTCGATGCTGTGATCCTCGGCAGTGTTACCCAGTTCGATGTGTCGGTGCGCCGTTCTGGGGGTGAGCGCGGGTCTTGACCCCCTTCGGCAGCTTCCCGCTGGCGGTGGGGGCCGAGGTGGTGGATGCTGATGCCAACGTGCAGCTCAATGCCCGCCTGGTGAGCACCAGCACGGCGGAGATCTTGGCCGTGGTCGAGGGCCGGGGCAACGTCAGCCAGTCGGATAGCACCGTCACGGTTGCCGACTTTGGCGGGGGATCGGCCACCAGCAACGAAGAAAAGCTGCTGGTTTTGGCCAGCCAACAGGCGGTGGAGCAAATTGCCCAGCAGTTGGCCGGTTTTGCCAGTCGCTTAGCGGCCCAGCCCCGCTCTTTGCCGACCGTCGATGCCTTGGTGGCGGATGTCTATGGTAACCAGGTGATCTTGAACAAGGGCAGCAGCGACGGCTACCGCGTGGGATTGATCCTGTCTGTGGAGCGCGTCGTTCGCGAGGTTAAAGATCCGGCCACGGGGGCAGTCCTGCGCAAATTGACTGAGCCCGCTGGCCAGATCCAACTGACAGAGGTGGATCAGGGATCCAGTGTGGGCCGCATTCTCAGCAGCTCTGGCTTTAAGGTGGGGGATGTGGCCAAACCTATTCAATAAAGCTTCAAGACTTTCAAGATCCCTTCCCTTTGAACCGCAGGTCTACCCGGCGGTGGAGCGGAGGATGTTTTGGAGCTGGCCGGCTGCCGGGATCGAAGCTGGCGCCCGCGGTTGCCGCGACTACCCCTGTCGCATGGACAGGATCCCTGCCTGGGCGGATTTTGGGAAGATAATGGTCTTAGCAAGGCCAGCATGGAACCTGGAACCGCCACCGTCACATTAAGCAGTTTGGCAGGGGGAGAGGATGAAGGCTTTTGTTGCAGGGGCTACAGGAGAAACAGGGCGGCGCATTGTCCAAGAGTTGGTGGGCCGCGGCATCCCGGTACGGGCGCTGGTGCGCAGCCGCGAGTTGGCCGCTCGGGTTCTGCCCCCCGAAGCAGAAGTGGTGGTGGGAGATGTGCTGGATCCGGCCACGCTGGAAGCCGGCATGGAAGGATGCACGGTGGTGCTCTGCGCTACTGGCGCTAGGCCCAGTTGGGATCCCTTTCTGCCCTACCGAGTGGACTACCAAGGCACCAAGAACTTAGTGGATGTAGCCAAGGCCAAAGGGATCCAACACTTTGTTTTGATTTCTTCTCTGTGCGTGTCTCAGTTGTTCCATCCTCTCAACTTGTTTTGGCTGATCTTGGTGTGGAAAAAGCAAGCCGAAGAATACTTGCAAAAAAGCGGCCTCACCTACACCATCATTCGGCCAGGGGGCCTGAAAAACCAGGACAACGAAGATGGCATTGTCCTCTCCAAGGCCGATACCCTCTTTGAGGGCAGCGTCCCTCGCATCAAAGTTGCCCAGGTAGCTGTCGAAAGCTTGTTTCAACCGGCAGCGAAAAACCGCATCTTCGAGATCATCGCCAAGCCCGGCGTTCCCAACCGCGAGTGGAGCGACCTCTTTGCCCTGGCAAGCTAGGTTCTGTGCTGTTAGCCATCAAAGGGTGCCTTATCTGAAGAAAAGTAGCATGAGAACCTTCCCCTTAGGGCTGAGGGCGTTATAATCTCCCCAGCCCTAGCGGAGATCCCTGAGATGGCTGTGCAACTCTTGCCTCAGTGCGAAAACTTACGGGAGCACGTTGAAACGATTCTAAACCTCTGGCAGCAGGATCCCACCCTTTCAGGAAAGCAAGATACAACCCGAATTCAAGCTTCGCTGAGCAAGGCTATTTCCCCAACCTTTGAGATTGTCTTCGCCGGTGCTTTTAGCGCCGGCAAGTCGATGTTGATCAACGCTTTGCTAGAAAGGGAGCTTCTCTACAGCGCCGAAGGACACGCCACAGGGACAGAGTGCTACATCTCCTATGCAGAGCCTGCCGCCGAGAGGGTAGTACTCACCTTCCTCAGCGAGCACCAGGTACAGGAACAGATGGCTGCCTTCTGCACTCGCTTGGGCTTAGCCCTGCCCAGTGGCAACAACCTAGAGGAAGCCACACTCAATCGCCTAAAAGAGCAGGCTGAGGCCATTGTTCACCAAGAGGGCGGCAAAAGCAAGTCGGAACGGGCAAAGCAAGCAGATGCGCTGCGCTTGTTAATTGAAGGTTTCCAGCAAAACCGCGCCAGAATTCACCCAACCGAAAACAGAGTCTTCTCGATGGAACAGCTTAACCTTGGCAACCTAAGAGAAGCGGCCAGTTTTGCCCGGCGCGGTGCCAATAGTGCAGTTCTGCGGAAGATCGAGTACTACTGCCATCATCCTCTATTAGAAGACGGAAACGTTATTGTCGATACCCCTGGAATCGATGCTCCGGTTAAAGCGGACGCCGAGCGCACCTATCAAAAAATTGCCGATCCAAACACTTCCGCAGTTGTCTGCGTCCTCAAGTGTGCTACTACGGGTGAGCTGACTAAAGAAGAAACAGAACTCATTGAGCACATCCAGAGCAGCGACAGCATTCGGGATCGAGTTTTTTACGTGTTCAACCGCATTGATGAAACTTGGTACAACTCCCAGCTAAGGCAGAGATTAGAGGCTATCATTGACCAACAGTTTCGCCAAGCCCGCCTATTTAAAACCAGCGCCCTGCTGGGCTTCTACGGCTCGCAGATCAAGGCAACGACTCGAGAAACGAGGTTTGGCCTCGATACCATCTTTTCGGAAAGTATAAAGGAGCTGGGTGGCAGAGAGCAAACACCTCAGTTTATTAGCGAGTTTGTTAAGTACTGCAGCTCTTCAGGAAGACTTGTTGGATCCCCCTTCCGCCCTTCCGTGCATGGCTATGAGACTCCTATCGATAACTACATTCGAATTCTAAACGAGTGGGGCATGCCCCTAGTTGAGTACATGATCAAGGATAGCGGCATAGAAGAATTCCGCAGTGGGATTACTCGCTATCTGACGGAAGAAAAGCGACCGCAGTTGTTTATAGCTCTTGCCGATGACCTGCAGCCTCTGTGTATTGAGCTCAGAAAGTCCTATATAGATCTTTATGGAGACTTGGATAGCCAGCCGAGAGAAGTTGACAGCATGATTGCCCATGAGTTAATGCTCATTAACCAGCAGTTGAATAAAATTGGTCAAGAGTTCGACGAACATATTCAAACTATGGTCAACGAGATTATTGACGGAACAGATAAAGAGTTTGAGTCTGACTTTCGAAAGCTGCAGGCCAAGATGGTGCGCAGGCTGGATGAGCTTCTGGACACATTTTCAGTAGACAATGCCTATAGCCAAGCTGTCTGCATCCACCACCGTAACTCCACAGCTCCCTTTTTGGCTGTCCTGGTTGAAGCCCTTTACTACCTGTCAAACCATCTAGAGGATATACTGGTCGAGTCTGCCACCACAGTTGTAGAGAACTCCTTTCGCCGGCTTATCGATCGTGTACGCAGTGCAGACTACTACAAGCAGTTGTTTCGCCTACTGGGATCCGACGGTGACCTAGAGAAGAAACTACTAGAGGTTAGGGAAAAAGTTCGCACTGCATTAGTCAGCGGTGCTCGCAAGGAGTGCGATCGGTATCTAAGAGAAAGTCCTCGTTTCTATGATGAGGGTACTTTCTCAATCTATCAGTTCCGGGAAGTTCTGAAGCAAACGTCTCAGTCCTACGATATTTCGGCTATTCGAGATGCCGAGCCCGGGATCCGGCAATTGCTCAAGCTTGACTTTGAGCCCAAAGTCGTCCAGACAATACGCTCTAACTTCCGGCAAGAAACCAACAATACCCTCAAGACTCAGCTCTTGCCCGTTGCTAAGGAAGTGGCTAACGAAATTCTGCAAAAGTATCCCGAAGCAAAGCAATTTATGGAGGCGACGCTTAGGAAAGAAGCAGAAGAAAGAATTGCCTTAAATCAACAGCGTCTAAGGGATCTAGAAGCAAAGATCGATAGCTACAACCAAGCTGTTTCTGGGATCAACCTATGCTTACAGGCTATGGGCTTAGGTCGCGAACTTTTGCCCTTGATTTCTCTACCTAAGCCTTCTTTGACCGGCGAATCAGCCGACACCTCAGCAAGTTCTCCCGAGCAGCCAGCCAGCAAAAGCGGGCCAAGTGATGAGGTCTCTGACTTAGGCAAGATTTTCCCTGAGCTGGACAGCATACTTGACGACCTAAAGTAGAGCGGCTTGTTTCTCCTTACTATTTGAAGGGGGGTGAGGTTTTCTTGTCTAAGTCCATGCCCTTGCAGCAACACTCAGAAGGGATCCTCTCTATAGGGGAGAAAACTTTCAAGGTTGCCAGCCTGGTCAAAGCAGCCCAAGAGGATTTACCTAAAAAAGAAGAGCTCAATCGCCTGTTTATTGCGGCCTTGAGATCCTCAGGGATCCTTCCACCCGAAAACTTGCTTAATATTGCTAGCAGCCTTCTTGCTCCCCGGCCTGAAGAAAAGCTACTGCAAGAAGCGAAGTGGTTTGATCAGGGCCTTGCCTGTCAGCTCCTGGTGCCGGGTAAGAAGGAGTGGGAGAAGGGCAGGGTAAGGTTGCGGATCACCGTAGAGTTTGAGCCAGAGTATACGGGCTCAGAGAGTAGCGATGGATCTCTTCTGGACGATCTTCGCACAGACGAGGAATAGCTTAAGCTGGCGGAATGCATTAGGAGGCCGGGGCAGTGTCAGGCGAGGAGCAACCTCAAGAGCGCTTTGTCCAGATAGATACTTTTCCAAATACTGTTATTGATGTAGGAGGACGCCTGATCTACTCACAAGAATTTACCAAAGCTTGCTTGGAAAGTGCTTATGATGACTTTGGATCTCGTTTATATAATAAACTTAGAGACAGAAACATTTCAGTTGACTATAGCTCGGTCAATTTGGGCAAAATAACTGATGCGAGAGGGGTTCCTGCTAAACTTTTACGTCCTGGCTTGCCATGGGTTGATGGCAGAGTTAGGGTAAAGCTGGTAGCAGCAGTTGAGTTTGAGCCAGAAGATCCAGGATCAGCAAGCAGTGAATCTCCTCTGGATCCCTTTCGAGAAGATACTGGCTAGCGAAGTCTGTGAGCAATGGGAAACAAGGCTGTGTTCGACTCGATACTTCTCAAAGCAGATGACAAAGAAACTGCCGTTGCGATTGGCAACCAAATCTATCTTCCCAGCGTTTTGCACAGTGCAATTATTGATTACTTCCTTGCAGATATCGCACGAACAAATGGCTACCTTCGCTCAAAAAAGGTTCACGTAGAAATTAGAGCTTTAGTAGAGGGAGTAAAATCCCGAATCTTACAGCCTAGAAAGGATTGGGCTGAGGGCAAGATATCCCTTAAAGTTTGTCTCGAGTTTACTCCCGATAGCCCATCTCGAGACTCCGAACTAGATAGTTTTCGCAATACAGGTGAGTAGTGGATGAAAGAGAAAAAACCTGGCGAGAGGATCCCGATCCCACCATCTGTGCGGGAGTATGTCTTCCAAAGGGATGGCTTCCGCTGCCGCAGTTGTGGCAAATCGCCCCCCGAGGTGCAGCTTCAGGTTGATCACATCATCCCCCTTGCCCAGGGCGGCAGCAACGACATCAGCAACTTGCAAACCCTGTGCAAAGTCTGTAATCAGCGCAAAAAGGACAGGTGGGATCCCCGCTTTCGCCGCCATTTCGATCTCTAGGGAGCTGAGATCTCCTCAAACAACGGGCGGAAAGCTCAAAAAGGGCGGGCGGGTGAGGAGGCCGGTTGTTGAACCAACCTCCACCTCCCATCCTTCGGCGGGCGCGAATTTGGTGCGCACATAGCCCAGGCCCACGTGGCCCTGGGAGGTGAGGCCAGCGCTGGTTAACACGCCGATCTTCTCCCCTTGCCGCACGATGTCGGCACCGGGCTGGGCCTCGCCCTGGAGGCAGATCCCCCAGAGGGTTTGGCGGATGCGCCGGTAGGTTACCTGCTTGGCCAAGACTTCCTGGCCGATGTAGCACCCTTTGGAGAGGGAAATGGCATGCCACAGGCCGGCTTCCAAAGGGTTGTAGTCGGGGGTCAGCTCGCGGTCGGCGGCAGGGCGACCGGCCTCTAGGCGCAGGGCTTCCCAAAGTTCAGGTGAGGCCAGCTCTGCTCCAGCTTGGATCAGATAGTCGACAAGGGCAGCTTTGTGTTCGCTAGCCCCCCAGAGGGTAAATCCTGGCTGGGCGAGGCCGCTGCCGCAGGCCAAATGGACGGGGATCCCCTGGATCTCTACCTGGCGGTGCTCATACAGTTTTGTCGGGATCCCTTCTGCAGCCACCCCCTTCTCCAAAAGGGCCTGGCTCTGGGGGCCAATTAGCCCAAAGGCAAAGGTCTGCCCGGTCACATCGGCTAGCTGGGCCCCGCGCACAAAGGGCAACATACGCCCCAGGCTCTGCATCAGCAGGCTGCGCCGCTGCGGCGAAGTCCAAATCCAGCAGGCCTCCTCTTCCACGTAGACCGTGGCCAGATCTAGGATCCCTGCTGTGGGGGTGACAAATACCGTATCTGCCCCCTGGCCGGGCTTGAGAGCCTTGAGATCCTGAGTACTCTGGCTGTGCAAGTAGTCCAAGCCAGGGGATCCCTGCAGGCGCAGGCGGCCCCACTCGGAGCGATCCAAGAGCAGGGATCCCCTCTGCGCGGCTTGCTCTTGCGCGGTCAAGGTGGTGTGAACAGCAGAAATAGCAGACATCGCTCACCCCAGGGGTGCTCTTTGGTTTTCTTCCCTACCCTAGAATAGGCTAGTTCACCCTAGCGCCTGTGGCAGATCCTTGGCGTACTGACTGTGATCGAGGTTGAGGTTCACCAACAGTTGCGACAGCTTTTGCGGCAGTCTCCCGAAGCCGTGTGGCCCCATCAGTTGACAATGGCCCGCATGGTGGCACGGGGATTGCGGTTGGGTCGCAGCACCTTGATTCAGGTGCCCGCCGGGGGCCAGCACCGCCTCAGCTATCTGCTGCCGGCGTTGATGTGGCCGAGTGCCACGTTGCTCTGTGCCACAGTGTCCGTGCAGGCGCAAATCTTGGGAGAAGAGATCCCTTGGCTCCGGCAGACCCTGCAGTTGCACAAGCCCGTCCTGCAAAAAGACCGTTGGCCGGATCCCGATTTTCAGGGGTTGCTGCTGGTGGATCCCCTGGACTGGCTGCGGGCTCGCTTGAGGGGAGCAGAGATGCCGACTGGGATCCCTCTCATCCTGGACGGAGCCGAAGACCTGGAAGAGTGGGCCTACCAGGCGCTGACGGTCACCCTGGAAGCCAGTCACTGGCAGCAACTGCGGCAGATCTTCCCTGCCGAGGCGGAGCGGCTTTCCCAGGCCCAGGTGAATTTAGCCCTGCAGCTTTTGCGGCGACCGCTTTCTCGCTGCCTCCTGCAGGCAGATGAACAGGCTCACCTGGAGGCAGCGCTGTCTTTGGTGGTGAGCTACGCCGGCTGGCTGCCGGATCCTTGGGATCAGCTCCGCCAGCGGCTCTGCGCCGAGGGGGATCCCGCTTCCCGCTGGGTTTGGTGGGCGGAAACTGACCGCGAGACCGGTCGCCTCACCCTTTACCACAGCCCGGCGGCTCTACACGAGTGGCTGGCGCCCATCTGGGCCACTCAGCCGGTAGTGATCATCGGCGAGGCCCTGGACCTGGATCGGCAGGCGGAGGCCTATCGTTGGCGCCTGGGCTTGCCAGATCTGACGCCCTTGCGCTTCAGCTCAGGCGAGGATTGGATCCGTTCCGGCGGGGAGCCCTTGCCGAGCCTTTCCCTCTACTTGCCGCGGCTGCCCTTGCCCAACAGCCCCCTCTTCCGGGAGCACCTGTTGCAGGAGCTAAGGAGCCTGATCCCGCAGGTGCAGGGCTTTGTGGTGGTGCTGGTGTCGGATCAACCTCTGCAGGTACAGGTGGGGGCTGCTTTGGCTGCCGAATTTGGCTCGCGGGTGCGGGTAAACAGCCTATTTCCCGGAGAAAAGGGCATTTTGGTCTGCGACTGGCCCTACTGGCTGCAGCACAAGGCCAGCCTGCCCTGTCCGGAACTGCTGGCCATTGCCACCTTGCCCTTTCCCTCGATGGAGGATCCAAGGGTGGCCGGACGGGTGCAGTATCTGCAGCGCACCCAACAGGACTGGTTCCGCCAATACCTCTTGCCAGTGGCGGCCAGCCAATTGCAGCGGGCTGTTGCACCTCTGCGACAAGGCGCAGAAGCAGGTGAAGCCTCCGGCTTGCCCACCCGCTGGGTGGCGATTTTGGATAGCCGCATCGTTGCCCGCAGCTATGGCGTTGCCCTCCTCAATGCCTTGGGGCCAGCCCTGCGCATCCAGCAGCGCAGCCAATTGTTCGTTTAGGGATCCCCTTGCCCCCAGCCCCTCTCCCTCAGGGAGAGAGATAGGCAGATTTGTATCCTAGAGAGCTAAAGCCAACAGGGATCCGGGCTATCCTGAGTTCAGTCTGCTCTCAGCTTCCTCTTCAGAAACCATGACCAGTCCTGCTCTCAGCCCCGATACAGAACGGCGCGCCCAAGCGGTTTGGAAGTCGTTGCGGCAGGCCATCGTGGAAAGCTCAGGCTTCCAGGGATGGCTGCAGGGGCAGGAGTTGCCCAAGGAGGAGGCTGAGTTGGATCGCCTAGTGCATCGTTACCTGGAGCAGGCTTTGTCACACTTGGCCTACTAGGATCCCCACAGCAGCAACCAGAACGGCAAAGTCAGCAAGGCTGCCACGTAGCCTACGGCTAGAGTTGTCGCCGTTAGCTCGCGATCCAAGTCGTATTCTTCCGCAAGCACCAGGGTGGCAACGGCAGGGGGCATACCCGTCTGCAAGACCAACACCAGCTTGGCCAAGGGGGGATAGGGGGTCAAGGCTAACCCCAGGCCCACCAAAAGGGGCAGGACAACAATTTTGATGAAGAGGGCCACGGCGGCGGGGCGAAGGGATCCCCAGTGCGGCACCTGGGCTAGCCGTATGCCCAAAAGGATTAAGCTCAAGGGAATCGTGCTCCAGGCAAAGGCAGTCAGCCCTTGGGCCAGCCATTCTGGGAGAGGGTGGCGAGCCATTGCCAGGCCGACAAAGAAAGACCAGAGAGTGGGACTGCTTAGGACGCGGAGCGTGGCTTGCCAGGGAGGGGTGAAGGAAGCGCTGTAGCGGCTGGCAACCCAGACTCCCAGACCGTAGGCGGTCAAGAGGGTGCCCAACAGGTCGTAAAACAAAGCCCAGCCAAAGTAGGCGCTCCCGCCCACTGCTAAGCAGATGGGGTAGCCCAAATAACCCGTATTTCCCAGGGTGGCTGTCAGGTAAAAGCTGCCTCGCCGGGCTCTGCTCCAAAGCCAGGGATCCCACTCTTTCTTCCCCTGCCAGGTGTGGTGCTGCCACTGCAGCCAGGCACTGGCCAGGGCATACCCTAGCCCTGTGGCCAGCCAGCAGACCAAAGGGGCCGCCCAGAGCTGGCCAGAGAGGTCCGCCGTCTGCATAAACCCAAGGGTGCCCAGGGGAACCCCCACCCAAAACATGAAGCGGCCCAGCGCTTGGGGATTTAGCCAATGGCGCCAGGGGGGAGGTAGCCCTCTCTGCAGGACAAACCCCAGCAGCGTCCAGCCCAGCAGGGGGAGGTAGACCTGAAAAAGAGTGGTGAGCACGCCTTCTAGAAGCCAAGGGGAAGGGATCCCTGCGGAGGGGTCTGCGGCTGTTCGCGCAGGGCAAAGATGCGCAGGATCACCTCCTCCACGACGCGGTCGGGGGTGGAGGCACCGGAGGTAATACCAATCTGCACTGGCCCGTCGGGCAGCCACCCTTCTGTAACGATTGGGTCTTGGTGGAGGGGCTTGTGGCGGATGCGGTTGGGCGGTTGGATGCAGTCGGGGCCGTCAATATGGTAAGAGGGCAGCCCTTTCGAGAGGGCAATTTCCTGTAGGTGGGTCGTGTTGGAGGAATTGAACCCGCCAATGACCACCACGACATCCAAAGGCCGCTCCAGCAGCTCAAACATGGCGTCCTGCCGCTCTTGGGTGGCGTTACAGATGGTGTTGAAGCTCATGAAGTGCTTGTCCAGCTCCTGGGGGCCATATTTGCGCAGCATGGTGGTCTCAAACAGCTTGGCAATGGCGCGCGTTTCCCCTTCCAGCATCGTGGTCTGGTTGGCGATGCCGATCCGCTCCAGATCCCGATCCGGATCGAAGCCGGGAGATGTGGCCTTGCCGAAGCGGCGCCGAAATTCTGCCGCATCTCCGCCGTGCAAAATGTAGCGGGCGACCCATTCCGCCTCTTCCAGGTTCAGCACCACCAGATATTTTTGGGCAAAGGAGCTGGTGGCCACGGTTTCTTCGTGGTTGTACTTGCCGTGGATCACAGAGGTGAATTGAGCGGCGCGGTGCTTGTCCACCTGGTTCCAGACACGGGATACCCAGGGGCAGGTGGTATCGACGATCTCGTTGCCCTGCGACCGGAAAAACTCCATTTCTGAGACACTTGCCCCGAAGGCAGGCCAGATCACCACGTCCTCAGGCCGGATCTGGGAAAAGTCTTTCTTGCCGTCCGGGCCTTTCTCCACAAAGCGGATCCCCATCTCCTGCAGGTGGCGGTTGACCAGGGGGTTGTGGATGATCTCGTTGGTGATCCAGATCTGGCGATCCGGAAAGCGGCGCCGCGCTTCGTAGGCATATTCCACCGCCCGTTCCACCCCCCAGCAGAAGCCAAAGGCCTTGGCCAGATGGATGGTGATATCCCCCTGCCGATAGCAGTAGGACTGGGCGCGGATCTGCTCCACCAGGGGGCTTTTGTAGGTGGTTTGCAGCTCCCGTTGGGCCTGATCCTTGTGCTCTTCAAACCCTTTGGCAAAGTAGTTGCTGGAGCTGCGCAGGGCCTTGCGCAGGGCGCGCGGATCCTGGGGGGAGCTAGCCGGGGAAGAGGGTTGGGAATGAGGCATGGTTGTCACTCGGGCTGTGCACCGCTAACAGCAAAGGGATCCTCTCTCAGCTTACGCCCTGTCTTGAGTGCGTGGGTCACTCCGGCGGCAGGACAGCCCACAAAAATCTGAAGGGATCCCAGACTCGATCGGCAAGAGCCAGGGCGGCTAAGGCAGCGGCTGATCTTGCCTTTCCAGTTGCTGCAGCCGTTCCTGGAGCTGACGGGCAGTCAGGGAGAAGCTGCGCCCCGGCCAAAGCAAAGAGCCCAGCCCCGCCGTCAACAGGCCCAGGCCGATGGCCACGGCGATGAGCAATCCCAAGGGCAGCTCCACCGAGCGCCAAATTAAAAAATGGACGGTCAGGGGGGTGGGGTTTTGTCCGGCCAGGACTGCCACTCCCAAAGCCAGCAGCAGTGTCAAGGCCAGGTTGAACAGCAGCAGCATGAGGGATCCCGTCGCAACAGTTCTATTCTGCCTTGCTGGCCGACGGAGCAGCCCAGGGCTGCACTGTGCCATCGGGCAGGATGGCGCCGCTCAGGTCAGCGCCCGTCAGCACTGCTCCGCCTATTTTTGCCCCGCTCAGGTCGGATCCCTGCAGTTGGGCGCGGGTTAGCTTGGCTTCCCAAAGGTAGGCCCCGTGCAAGTTGGCTTCCCGCAAATCGGCAAAGCTGAGATCGGCGCCGATCAAGTTGGCTTCCCAAAGGTTGGCCCCGCGCAGGTTGGCCCCCATCAGGTTGGCGGAGCTGAGATCGGCCCCCCGCAGATCGGCCTCCTGCAAGTTAATTCCACTCAGCTTGCCAAAGGAAAGGTTGGCCCCTCTCAGATTCGCCCCCTGCAGGGTGGCGCGCACCAGATCCACGCCCACCAGGTTGGATTCTTGAAAGTTGCGCTCGCCGGCGGCATATTCTGCCAGCAGCTCCTCTGCAGTGGTCACTCGGGGCATGGCCGCGTACCCCCAATTGCCGAGTTTATTTCAGCAACCCTTGATTGCCAAACGAGGTGCTAATGACTCAATGCTAAATGTTGGCCATTATACCGTCCATCTACAGCCGCTTGCGGCTCACGGCGGGCAAGAAGGGATCCCCACCCCTGTCCCATCTGCCCTCTGGGGAGAGGGCGGGGTTGCTTCTGCCACCTTTTCAATGTGCAGCTCCAAGTAGCCGGTGGCCGGATCCGGCTGGCGGGAGAAGCGGTACTCCAGGCTGTCGGCGAGGACGATCTCGGCGGTGGTGTAGATGAGGCAGCCGGGGCGCAGGTGCCCTCCCCAAGTTCGGCCCTGGGCATCGGCAACGGCGAGGTGAAGATGGACTCCGTCCGGGCACAGGGATCCGCTCAAAGCCAGGATCTCCAGGCGTTCCGACAATAGGTAATCCTCGGTTTGATCGGCCAGGCGCAGGGTGGCTTGGCTGAGGCTGCCGACGGCGCTGAGGACAAACCCCGCCTGCAGGGGTTGCTGGCGGGCAAAGCGCTCCAATTCCTGCTTTAGGTCTTGGCCGGGCAGCAGGCGCAAGGGGTAGACGCGCAGGGATCCCGTGGGTAGAGGCTGGGGGCGGCCAGCAGCAGCGCTCCCCAGTCGCCAGCCCGGCTTGACCACCGGGTAGGCGCGGGCGATCACCAGGCAGTCGTCCGGCACGGGATAGCGGGCGGGAATGGTGGAGCCGGCGGCAATGGTGACATCGGATCCCACCTTGAGGGGGGCCACCAGCACCGAGTTGGCGCCTGTCTTGCTGCGATCCCCAATTTCGGTCAAGTGCTTCTGCTGGCCGTCGTAGTTGGCGATGATCGTGCCGGCGCCAATGTTGACCTGGGATCCCAGCTTGGCGTCGCCCAGGTAGGCCAGGTGGGCGGCGTTGGTATGGGATCCGATCTGGGCGTTTTTGATTTCCACAAAGTTGCCGATGCGGCAGCCGTCGCCGATCTGGCTGTGAGGGCGCACGTGGGCGTAGGGGCCTACCCAGACGCGATCCCCGATCTGGCTGTGGCTGACCACCGAGTAGAGGATGTGGCAATCGGAGCCGATGGTGCTGGACTCGATCCAACTGCCCGGCCCTAGACGAGTGCGCGGCCCAATGCGACAGACGCCCCGCAGGTGGGTTTGGGGTTCGATCACCACATCGGGGGCCAATTCCACCGTCTCTTCCAGGCTGACGCTGTCGGGATCCACAAAGGTGACCCCGGCTTCCATCCAGGCTTCCTTGAGGCGATCCTGCAGAATCTGGTAGGCTTGGGCCAGTTGGCGGCGGTCGTTAATGCCGACGATTTCCCGCGCATCCTCGGCGTCCAGGGCGATGGCGGTGTCCAGAAGTTTAACGGCCTCGGTGAGGTAGTACTCCTGCTGGGCGTTGTTCCGGCCCAGACGGGGCAGCACCCTTGCTAGGGCCGGCCAGTGGAAACAGTACACCCCGCTGTTGATGCGGCGATTTTGCCGTTGGGCCGGGGTGCAGTCTCGCTCTTCCACCAACTCCAGGATCCGCTGCTGGGCATCGCAAAACACCCGCCCATAGCCGTAGGGATCCGCCACCTGGGCCGAGAGCAAGGTCACATCCGGTTGAACTTGGCGGTGGCGCTCCAGCAGCGCCTGCAGGGTTTCCGCCCGCAACAGAGGCACATCCCCGTTGACCACCAGCAGATCCCCCTGAAAATCCTCCAGAACGGGCAGAAGCTGCTGCACCGCATGTCCAGTGCCCAATTGCTGCGCCTGCTCCACAAATTCGACCGGGTACTCCTGCAGGGCTCGGCGCACTTGCTCCTGCCCGTACCCCACAATCACCAGACAGCGCTGGGGTTTCAACGTCAGCACCGTGCGCAGCAGCCGCTCGATCAAAGACAGGGATCCCAGCTTGTGCAGCACCTTGGGCAACTGCGACCGCATGCGGGTGCCCTTGCCCGCCGCCAGGATCGCCACCGCCAGATCTCGTTCTGCCATGTTCCCCCCAGACTCTGCCCCCATAAAGTATATGCGGCAGGATCCTGCTCAAACTGTAGCTTGACAGAGCCGCGTGCCACTTGAGCTAGCCTAGTGGCACGTGTAGGTGGGGCAGACGATGGCGGAGAGCAAAAGCTCTGATACCCCCCTTCAGAAACGTCAGCGCCTGGTGCGCGAGGTGGCCGGTTGGCTGGCGGTGCTGGGGGTGCTGATCCCAGGGCTGCAGCGTTTTTACATGGGCCACAGGCGCTGGGGCTGGGGCTACTTGGTGCTGGGGCTGATGGTGTTCGTTCCTTCCATCCCGTTGCAGCTCCTCGGCTACGGGGTACGCGCCCTTTGTTTGCTGGAAGGGCTGTGGTTTCTCACCATGACCAATGAGGACTTCGATTTTCGCTTCAATCGAGATCTCATCGAGCTGGACTGGACCAGTGCGAAAAGTCGGGAAGTCCGGGATCCCGAGCAGCAGTTGGAGATCCAGTTGAAGCAGGGCTTGATTACCCGCGCCGAATACGAGGAGCGCCGCCGCTACCTTCGCGAGATCTCGTGAGTGGGACTGCGATTGCTCCAAGATATTTCCGACCTATCCCCCCTCCACAGCAAGCCCGTTGACACCCTCCCCACTCTCAGACCAAGAAACCGACTGGCGATGCTTAGAAGGGGTGGGCGGTTCTTCCCCATAATCTAGGGACAGGCCCGACCGACCTTCGCCAGAATCCCATAAAAGTGCGGTTTCGCGCTGGCTGAAGCTGTCCTAGTGTAACAAAATATTAAGAGGAGCCGCCGGGCTAGCGTCCCGTTTGGGAGGCCACGCTTGGATTGGTTCCTAACCGACACCTTGCATCCATCTCAGGACACATGGCCATGTACAACAATCGTCGCGGTTTTCTTCGTTGGCTGGCGCTTGGTTTTGGCTCGCTGGTGGGCCTGTTGCCTGCCTTGGCTCAGCGCCGTTTTAACCGTGCCATTGCCCAGGGTGCTGCTTCGGGCCCCAAAGCGGCTGAGCCGGAGTTCGTTAAAGTGGCAACGCTAGAAGATCTTAAAGAAGGCCCCTTCAAGGTAGAAGACGCCTTTGGGAAAAACACCGCCACCCTTTGGCTAGTCGGGGATCCCCAAAAGGAAGACTCGCTGCTGGCTCTGGATGCAGCCTGTCCCCATGCCGGCTGCGACGTGGACTGGCGGGGGGAGAACTTCGTCTGCCCCTGCCATGGCTCAGTTTTTGCCGCCGATGGCAGCCGTACCCGTGGCCCGGCCAATGCCGACCTGACCGCCTACAAAGTTAAGGTGGAGAAAGGGGAAATCTTCGTGGCCAGAACCTGACCTTGTCCCCCCAGGGTCAACCAGACTAGCCAGCAAGGGGTCGAGCCTGCTAGGGCGCCCATGCCTCGTACCTACCGCTTCTTGTTTGTCTCCACCCCCGTTGGGCCCCTGGGATCGGGAGCTGGCGGCGGGGTGGAGCTCAACCTTGTCAACTTGGCGCGGAGCCTGCTTGAGAGGGGAGCCCAAGTGCGCGTGCTGGCCCCTGAGGGCTCCTGCAGTGTCGACTTGCCGGAAGGGGTGATCGAGGCGGTGGCCGGCCTCCCCCCGCCCTATGCCCAGAGCCAGCGCCGCGACGAGCCGGTTTGCCTTTCCATCCCTTCTCTGTTGGCCAACCTCTGGCGGCGGGCTGCCCAACTGCAGGATGAGTTTGAGCTCATCGTGAACTGGAGCTACGACTGGCTCTCGTTCTACCTGACAGGTTTTTTCCGCACGCCGGTGGCCCATATCGTCAGCATGGGCTCCCTTAGCGATGCCGTTGACCAGGCCTTGGAGCGCATCGCGCGCACCTATCCTGGCCGGCTGGCGGTACACTCGCGAGCCCAAGCCCAGACCTTTGCCTTTGCCCGGGCCCAGATGGCGGCTGGTCGGGATCCCTTTGTCTATTTGCCCTGCGGCGTCGACCTCAGCCGCTACGAGTTTGTGCCAGAGGGGAACGGATCCCTGTGCTGGGTTGGCCGCATTGCCCCCGAAAAGGGCCTGGAAGACTGCGCCGCCCTGGCCGAGAAGACGGGGAGGCCGGTGCTGATCCTGGGCCACCTGCAAGACCCGGCCTACTGGCAGCAGATTCGAGAACAGTACCCGCGGGCTCAATTGGATTACCGGGGGTTTTTGCCCACCTCTCAGATGCAGCGGCTCTTGGGCCACTGCTCGGCCTTGATCATGACCCCTAAGTGGGTGGAAGCCTTCGGCCTGGTGGCGGTGGAAGCCTTGGCCTGCGGTGTGCCGGTGATCACCTACCGCCGCGGCGGGCCGGCGGAAATTGTCCGCGATGGCGAGACCGGCTGGGTGGTGGAGCCAGACGACGTGGCAGCTCTGGCAACAGCGGTGGAACGCCTGGATCAGATCGCTAGAAGCCGCTGCCGACAGCACGCAGAAGAGCTCTATTCCCTGCAGGCCATGACAGAGCGGTTTCTGGCCTGGAGCGAGCAAATTGTCCAGGATCCGATCCCGGCAGCCCGCTAGGGAGAAGACAGGCAATGGTACTATTTGATTTTGATGCCTGGGGCCGGATGACCAGCCCACTGACGCGGACACTTCGACTCACGACGGGGAAACCACCATGACGACTGGGAAAGAATCTGTTGCGCTGGTGCGATCAGAGGTTCGTCGGCGGTCACAGGTTCTGGGAACGCAGGTGATCAGCCAAGCCAATGCCGCCCGGCTTGGAGTAGTTAGCGAAGTTTGGGCAGATCTGGAAGCTAGGCAAGTCCTGGTGCTAGGAGTGCTGGAAAAGGCCTTTGCCGGATCGCCGCGTTTTCTGGAGCTGCGGCAGGTCACGGCCCTAGGACAAGACGCCATCCTCGTCCCCAGCGATGAAGTCTTCGAGGACTTGGAGTTGGAGGGTCTCAGCCGGGTAGTCGGCAGCGAGGTGATTACCGAAGAAGGGATCCGCCTTGGAAAAGTCAAAGATTTCGAATTCAACTCCGTCTCCGGCCTAATCACCGGTTTGATCCTCTCCAACCTCGGCCTGACCTTTTTGCCCGGCTTTATCCTCAGCACCTACCTGCTCTCTGCTGATGAAATCGTCTCCATCGGCGGCGATCGCCTCATCGTGGCCGATGGCGCCGAAACCCGCCTAGCCCAACTGACCAAAGGGATCTTGGAAACCCTCGGCCTGGGCAAGCCCTCCTGGCTGGTCGACACTGGCTCCGCCCCCGCCCTGCCCAGGGCCGTTGATGAACCTGCCGTCGAGGAAAACTACGAGGAAGTATACGACGAAGAATACGAGGGCGAAGAAGAGGAATATCCCGAAGCAGAGCCTGAACCCCAGGCCGAGGCGGCGCCTCCTCGTCGGCCCGAGCCTGCTCCTGCTGCCGAGCAGCCAGAATGGGAGCAAGAGTACGTCAAAGCAGAAGCCCCCCCTTCCGAGCCAGCTCCTGACTCTGCCCCGGCCGCTCCCAGCTCCCCTTTGGATAGGGACCCCTGGGAGGAGAATACCGGGGAGCCAACCTGAGCTCTGAGCCCGGCTTCGCTCCTCTCTCCCAAAGTGACGGCCTAGGGGTGACCCCATGTCAGCCGGAGCGCCTGAGCCTGAGAACTCTTCCTGGATTGGAAAAAACCAGACTGACCGGACAGTCGCCGCAAAAAGTCGGCAAAGGCGTGAGTTTTCCCTGCTCGGGGATCCCCTAGGTTGGCAGGGCAGGATCGGCCTCGGCCAAAAAGCGCAAAGCCACCGATAAAAAAGCTTGCGGCGCTTCGATGTGGGGAAAAGCAGCCCCTGGCAGTCGATAGATCGGCACCTCTGGGCGCAAGGCACGATACCGCTCCGCCTGTTCTGATCCAGTAAGGCGGTTGTTTTCTCCCCAGACCAGAGCCATCGGCTTGTCCACCACGCGAAAGTCCTCCTGAATGGGCAAGTTAAGCTTGCCGGTCAAAAAAGAACGGGGGGCAAATTGGGCCCCCGCCTGGTGGGCCGCCTGATAGTAGTAGTCCACCACCGCCTCATCCAGAGCGTACCCAGGGGAGAACAGGCTCTGCTCCGTAAATAGACGTACACTCCAGGGGGTGGTGATGACGTTGTAAAAGGCCAGCCCCAAAACCGGCAAGCTGAGAAGACCATACACCGCCTCAGCCAAAGGGATCCCTAGCGCCTCGGGGACAAGGCTGTTGTCTCCTAGAGGGGCGATGAGCAGCAGCTTCTGCCAGTGCTGAGGCTGCAGCCGGGCCGAGCGCAGCACAAACCCTGCCGAGAGAGAATTGGCAATGGCGTGGCAGGGGCGCCCGATCACCTGGCCGACAAAATCCCCGATCATCCGGACATATAGGTGGCCGGTGTACTCCAGATCGGGGCGCTCCGAGTTGCCCCAACCCAACAAATCCAAAGCGTAAACCTGATAGTGCTGGCCCAACTCCGCCATCACGGCGCGAAACTCGTAGCTGGAAGAGCCGGCCCCGATGCCGTGCAGCAGCAACAAGGGCTGGCCGGATCCCGCAACCTTGTAAAACAGACGGTGGCCGCGCCAAAAATAGTGCCTCTCCTCCCCCGGCAAGAGGCTGGGCAGAGGCTGGGTTCGAGAAGCGATCCAGGCGTTGAGCACGGCCAGGGCACTTACCCCGCCGGCCGCAACCCAGAGGCCGGTTTTGAGAACTTGGCTCAGCTCCTTCATGCTCAGCGGCCCCAGCTAAGGCCAGACGGCTACTTTTTCTTGAGGCGGTAAGTGATGCGCCCTTTGTTCAGGTCATAGGGGCTGAGCTCTACCTTGACCCGGTCGCCGGGCAAGATCTTGATGTAGTTGCGGCGGATCTTGCCGGAGATGTGGGCAAGGACGTTAAAGCCGTTGTCCAGGTCCACCCGGAACATGGCGTTGGGCAAGGACTCGGTAACCACCCCTTCCACTTCAATGGCGTCTTCTTTAGACAAGGAACCCTCCTTAAAAAACAACACAACAGAAATATCGATAGGAAACCCGCCCTGTTAAGAGCGAGTTAAGAGCCGAAACAATACTCCACCTCTTCTATCCTAGCCGTTGCCGCCCTTCAGCAAGGGATCCCTAGGACTGAAAAGGGGTGCGATCCGTCAAAATCTCAGCCCCAGAGTCCGTGATCAAGACCGTGTGCTCAAACTGGGCCGACCAAGAGCCGTCCACCGTCACCACCGTCCAGCCATCCGAGAGCACCCGCGTGGCCTCTCCCCCTGCATTCACCATCGGCTCGATTGCCACCGTCATGCCGGAGCGCAGCTTGGGATTGGGAAGGTCGCGGGTGCGGTAGTGGGGAAACTGCGGCTCCTCGTGCAAGTTGCGCCCCACGCCGTGGCCGACGTACTGCTTCACCACGGAGTAGCCCCGCCCCTGGATGTAGTCCTCGATGGCGCCTGAGACATCCTGCAGCCAGACGCCGTGGCGCACGTGGTCAATGCCCGTCTGCAGCGCTTTGGCCGCTGTGTCGATCAGGTCGCGGGCGGCATCGCCGAGGGGCTCCAGGCCAATGGTGATGCAAGAGTCGGCATGCCAGCCTTCGACCATGGCGCCAAAATCCACCTTGACGATGTCCCCCGGCTGCACCACTTTGCGGGGGCTGGGGATCCCGTGTACCACCTCATGGTTGACGCTGACACAGACACAGGCGGGAAAGCCGTAGTAGCCCTTGAAGCTGGGCAGGGCATTCAACTCCGCTACCCGCCGCTCGGCATAGGCATCGATGTCTGCCGTTGTCCAGCCTGGCTCCAGACACTCGGCAATTTCCTGCAGCACCTGGGCCACCACCCGCCCGGCCCGCCGCATCTTCTCCACCTCCCGGCGGGACTTGATCTCAATGAGCTGCATGCCCCGCCGCGGGGAGAGATTTCCCGCCCCCGTCTTGATCACGCTGTCCTCCTGAAGCCTTCCAAGAGAGCCCGCAGATGTTCTTGTACCGATTCCATCGGCTGGTTGCCATCGATCCGTCGCAGACGACCCCTGGCCTCGTAAAAGTCGATCAGCGGAGCCGTCTGCTCCCGATACACCTGCAAGCGTTTGAGGATCACCGCCTCATCGGCATCGTCGCTGCGCCCCTGCTCCTTGCCGCGGGCCAACAGCCGTGCCACCACCACGTCGTCCGGCACTTCCAGGTTGAGAACGTGGTCGTAGTCTTGCCCCAACTCCCGCAACAGCTCTTCTAAAGCCTCCGCCTGCGCCAGGGTGCGGGGGAAGCCGTCCAGGATCCAGCCCTGCGCTGGCGAGTGTTGCAACTGGCCCTTCACCATCCCAATTAACACCTCGTCAGGCACCAGCTCTCCCGCATCCATGTACACCTTAGCCTGGCACCCCAGCGGCGTTTGGGCTTTCACCTCTGCCCGCAGCAGGTCACCTGTAGAAATTTTGGGCGTGTGGTAGATCGCTGCCAGCCGCTCTGCCTGGGTGCCCTTGCCCGCTCCCGGCGGCCCCAAAAAGATTAACCTCGGCACTATTGCTTGACCATCCCTTCGTAACGCTGCGAAATGACGTAGGTCTGGATCTGTTTGGAGGTCTCGATCGCCACCCCCACCAGGATCAGCAGCGAAGTTGCCCCCAAGCCCTGAAAAGTGGTGATGCCGGTCGCCCGCTCCACCGTCGTCGGGATGATGGCCACCGCACACAAGAACAAGGCCCCCAGCAGGGTCAGCCGGTTGAGGATCCCTTCGATGTACTCAGCAGTGGCCTTGCCCGGGCGGACTCCCGGAATGCTGGCCCCCATCTTCTTCAGGTTCTGCGCCAGATCCACCGGGTTAATGATCAAAGAGGCGTAGAAATAGCTGAAGAGGAGGATCAGCACGAAGTAGAAGGGAATGTAAAACCAAGAGGTAGGGGCCAAAAGGTTGGCCACCTGCACCAAAGTCAGGTTCTGGGTGTACTGGGCCAAGGCAAAGGGCAGGGACATCACCGAGTAGGCGAAGATGATCGGCATCACGCCCCCCTGGTTTAGCCGCAGGGGCAGGTAGCTCTTCTGCTCACGGAATAGCTTGTTGCCCACCTGGCGCTTGGCGTAGACAATAGGGATTTTGCGGCTGCCCTCCTGGACGAAGACAATGCCGACAATGGTGGCTAGGAAGACGGCCATCAACACCAAGATGCCGCCGATGGTGCTGCTATCAGCACGGGCTAGGCTGATGGTCTGGCCCAGAGCGCGGGGCAGCGTGGCGACAATGTTGACGAAGATCAACAGCGACGGCCCACTGCCCACCCCCTTCTCCGTGATCATCTCCCCCAACCACATGACAAACATGGAACCTGCCGTCAGGGCCAGGGTGGTGGAGGCCACAAAGGCCAACTCGTTGCTGGTGTTGGCGAACTCCCGCACCCAGAAGGAGATGCCGATGCCCTGGATGATGGCCCAAATCAGGGTAACGTAGCGGGTGTACTGGGAAATCTGTCGCCGCCCCTGCTCCCCCTCGTTTTTCTGCAGGTTCTCCAGGGCCGGAATGGCCGAGACCAGCAGTTGCATGATGATGGAGGCGTTGATGAAAGGCAGGATGCCGAGGGCGAAGATCCCCAAAGCGGAGATACCGCCGCCCGAGAAGACATCCAGAAAGCCAAACACAGGGCTGTTGGCGGCTTCAGCGGCAAAGCGAGCTCGGTCAATACTGGGGATGGGAATGTAAATGCCCAGCCGCACCAACAGCAACAGGCCTAGGGTAAGAAACAGACGTCTGCGCAGGCCAGAAGCCATGGCCATCTGCATGAAGGTCTCTTGGGCGGAGGGAGCGGAGCCTCGTGGGTCAGCCATAAATCTAGAAAACCTCGCGGAAGGGAAAGGCAAGGTGAGCTATTTACCACTCTACGCTGCCGGTGGGAAAGTCGGCAAAATAGAGAAGCTGCAAACTGCAGCCCAATTTTAGGATCCAGCGGAAGCAGTCTGGGATCCCACGAGCTCCACCCGACCCCCGGCTGCCTCGACCTTGGCTCGGGCTGAGGGGGTGATGGCAGCCGCTCTGATCGTCAGGGGCACGCCCACTTCCCCGTCTCCCAAGATCTTCAGCGGGCCATCGTTGGTGGTCACGATCCCCAAATCCATCAAGCTTTCCAAGCTGACCTCGCTGCCAGCGGGCAACTTGGCCAAAGCGCGCAGGTTGATCAGGGTGTACTGGGGGCGCCGCACGTAGCGGGGGAAGTGCTTGAGCTTGGGCAGCCGCCGATAGAGGGGGGTCTGGCCTCCCTCAAAGCCGGGCCGGGGACCGCCTCCTTTGCGCGCCTTCTGTCCCCGCATTCCCTTGCCACAGGAGGCTCCCTGTCCAGCAGCGATGCCACGGCCCAGGCGTCGTCGCCGCCGCGTCGAACCTGGTTGGGGGCGAATGTCTTCTAGTCGCATACTGACCTCCGGCTAACTTGCTGTTACTTACCAAACAGGCGGCGCACGTCGATCCCTCTATCTTCAGCTACCTGCTCAAAGGTGCGCATCCGCCGCAGCGCGTCAATGGTGGCACGGGCGTTGTTGAGGGGGTTGCTGGATCCCAGTTGCTTAGCCAGACTGTTGCGCACGCCCGCCAGCTCCAGAACCGTGCGCACCGCTCCCCCGGCGATGACCCCTGTCCCGGGAGCTGCCGGCATCACCAGGACAGTGGCCCCACCGCCTGATCCCCGCATGGGATGGGGTACAGACAGACCCTTGGTGAGGGGCACTTCGATTAGGTGCTTTTTGCCATCCACAACTCCTTTGCGCACAGCCCCGATGACGTCGTTGGCTTTGCCCACGCCAACCCCCACCTGGCCGCGCTCGTTGCCCACCACCACCACGGCCCGGAAGCTCAGCTTTTTGCCGCCCTTAACTACTTTGGTGACGCGCCGGATCTGGATGACCCGCTCCTGCCACTCGCTAGTCTGCTCTTCGCGGCTCTTTTTGCTTCTGCGACGTTCTCTTTGCTCAGCCATATGCCATCTCCTCAGGGCCTAGAACTGTAAGCCTGCTTCGCGGGCGGCTTCCGCCAGGGCCTGGACACGCCCGTGGTAGAGCTTGCCGCCGCGGTCGAACACCACTTGACAAATGCCTGCCTGTAAGGCCCGTTGGGCGACGGAGCGACCCACCACGGCGGCAGCCTCTCGGGTGGCCGTGCCAATGTCTTTGAAGGCTTCCCGCAGCTCCCTGTCCAGCGTGGAGGCAGAGACTAAAGTGTGCTGGGCTACATCGTCGATCACCTGGGCGTAGATGTGGCGATGGGAGCGAAACACGGCCAAACGGGGCCGCTCGGGCGTCCCGAAGACCTTGCGGCGAATGCGGCGATGGCGACGTTGGGTGGCAGCTTTGCGAGTGATTTTCATAGCTACTTCTTGGCCTTCCCGGATTTACCTGCTTTGCGACGAACCTGTTCCCCTACATAGCGAATCCCTTTGCCCTTGTAGGGCTCTGGCGGACGGACGGCCCGAATCCGCGCCGCCGTGTTGCCCACCAGCTCTTTGTCGATACCTGAGACGACGATGACGTTGTTGCCCTCAACCGCTATTTGGATCCCTGGCGGGAAAGGGATCTCCACTGGGTGGCTGTAGCCAACGTTCAAGATTAACTTGTTGCCCTGGGTGGAAGCCCGGTAGCCCACACCCACCAATTCCAGCCTGCGCTCAAATCCCCTAGATACGCCGTCCACCATGTTGGCAACCAAGGTGCGGCAGAGGCCGTGCAGTTGGCGGGCCGGGCGAGACTCGTTGACCCGGCTGACCTTGAGCGTCTGGGCTTCTTGATGCACCGCAATCAAGGGGGGCAAACTGCGAGACAGTTCTCCCTTCGGGCCTTTTACCGAGATCTGCTGCCCCTCGATCTGAACCTCTACCTTGGCAGGAAGGGCGATGGGGCGTTTGCCAATGCGAGACATGGGCCAACTCCTGGCAAGAGAACAACTCAATAGACGTAGCAGAGCACTTCGCCGCCGATGCCCTGCTTGCGAGCATCCCGGTCGGTCATGATGCCGTTGGAGGTGGAGATGATGGCAATCCCAATTCCTCCCAACACCCGAGGCAGTTCTTTGTGGTTGCAGTAAACTCGCAGCCCGGGCCGGCTCACCCGCTTCAGGCCATTGATGATCGGCTTACGACCTTTGCCCTTGTACTTCAACCGCAACACAAGCTGAGCGTGGATCCCTTCTCCCTCTTCCTTCCAGTCGCTCACAAAACCTTCCTCATGAAGAACGCGAGCGATGCTGCGGGTCATGCGTGTGGCCGGGACCGCCACCGATTCATGCCGAGCCATGGTGGCATTGCGAATGCGGGTGAGCATGTCGGCGATCGTGTCGTTGGTGTGGGCCATGGGTGGGTCGGTGCTCCTCGGAAGATCGATCAAGTCGAGACAATTGCAGATGGGCAAACCTTAAGAGGCAAAGGGCATGCCAAACTCTTTGAGCAGGGCACGGCCCTCTTCGTCGGTTTCGGCGGTGGTCACAATGGAGATGTCCATACCTCTGATCTGGTCTACAGAGTCGTAGTTGATTTCGGGGAAGATCAGTTGCTCGCGAATACCAAGGGTGTAGTTGCCCCGCCCATCAAAAGATTTGGGGCTGACGCCACGGAAGTCGCGGATACGAGGGAGGGCAATGTTGATCAGCCGATCCAAAAACGCGTACATGCGCTCCCGCCGCAGGGTCACCATCAGGCCAACCGGCATGCCCTTGCGGATTTTGAAACTGGCAATCGCCTTTTTGGCGCGGGTAATCACCGGACGCTGGCCCGTGATGGCGCTGATCTCGGCGATGGAGGATTCCAGGGCCTTGGCGTTTTGGGAGGCATCTCCCAGGCCGCGATTGATCACGATCTTTTCCAGACGCGGCACCTGATGGATGTTGGTGTAGCCCAACTCTTTTTGCAGCTTGGGAACGATGACGGTGTTGTAGAGGATTTGCAGACGCTGGGGCATGGTCGGTTCTCCTGGGGGCTCTGGGCTGGGTCAGAGCTCTATCGAAAAAGGGACGGCTAGTCGAGGATCTCGCCGGTTTTCTTGAGGACACGGACTTTGCGGCCATCGGCGGTGATTTGATAGCCAATACGGCTGGCCACTTCCTGCTTCTTGGAATAGAGCATCACCTTGCAGGCGTGGATCGGGGCTTCTTTGGTCTCGATGCGACCACTTTCGCCTTCCCGTTGCGGCTTGCGGTGGTAGGTTACTATGTTTACCCCTTCCACCAAGACCATGTTGCGTTCGGGAAAAACCTGCAGCACCTCGCCGATTTTGCCTTTGTCGTCGCCGGAGATCACCTGGACGGTATCTCCCTTCTTGATGCGCATTTTGTAGCGTAGGCTGTTGCGGTGCTTGCGAACGCCGGTCTGCCGAATCAGCCGTCGAATTTGGCTGGGCTTGAGGGGACGAACCATTACAGAACCTCCGGGGCAAGGGAGATGATCTTGGTGAAGTTTTTCTCCCGCAGCTCGCGGGCTACAGGGCCGAAAACGCGGGTTCCGCGGGGGTTGCCGTCGTCGTTGATGATCACGGCAGCGTTGTCGTCGAAGCGGATGCACATGCCGTCGGGGCGGCGTACCGTATCGACGGTGCGGATGACCACAGCCTTGACGACGTCGGATTTTTTGACCGGCATATTGGGCAGGGCGTCTTTGACGACGCCAACGATCACATCTCCCAGGCTGGCGTAGCGACGGCCACTGCTGCCCAGGACGCGGATGCACATCAGCTTGCGGGCGCCGGTGTTGTCAGCTACCGTTAACATGGTCTGCTGCTGAATCATAGTTTCTTGACCTCCCGTATGATTTCGGCCACTCGCCAACGCTTGGTGCGGCTGAGGGGACGGGTTTCCGTAATGCGCACCAGATCCCCTTCTTGACAGCGGTTCTCTTCGTCGTGGGCCTTAAACTTTTTGGTTTTGACGACGATTTTGCCGTATTTGGGGTGGGCAACCCGGTTTTCCACAGCAACGACCACTGTCTTTTGCATCTTGTTGCTGACGACAACGCCGATCTTTTCGCGAGCAGGCATTACTCCTCCTTCTGGGTCTGAGTTGAGGACAAGGACTTGCCGCGCTTGCGCTCTGACTCAACGGTCAGCAGTTGGGCCAGCTTGTGTTTGCGCAGGCGAATGAGATGGGGCTGGTTCAACTGCCGCGTGGCCTGCTGCAAACGCAGCTCGAACAGCTCTTTCTTGACGGCGTAGATCTCCTGGCTCAATTCTTCGTCGGATAGGGCGCGAGCGTCGGCAATTTTAGGCATGGGCATGGCTCAACTCTCCTCCCTCAAATAGCGCTGGCTGCTACTTCTGTTGTTTCTGGAGCTGCTTTCTGAACAGGTTCCGGCTCCTCAAAGTTAGCCTTGGTTACAAACTTGACTTTGATCGGCAGCTTTTGGGCGGCAAGGCGCATCGCCTCTCGGGCCGTGGCTTCAGGAACTCCTCCCATCTCGAAGAGGATACGGCCCGGCTTGACGACGCAAACCCAGTATTCGGGGTTGCCTTTGCCGGATCCCATGCGGGTTTCGGCAGGCCGTTGGGTAACGGGCTTGTCGGGAAAGATGCGGATCCAGATTTGGCCTCCCCGCCGGACGTAGCGGGCCATGGCCCGACGGCTGGCCTCGATCTGCCGCGCGGTGATCCAGGCGGGTTCTAGAGCCACAAGGCCGTATTCCCCAAAGTTGATGCGGTTGCCGCGAGTCGCTTTGCCTTTCATGCGCCCGCGCTGTTGCTTGCGGTATTTGGTTCGTTTGGGGCTTAACATGGCCGTTCCTTAAATCAACTGCGATGGGGATCCCTGGATTTTCGGGTGCTGGCCCTCAGGCCTCCACTGCTGAGCGGTCTTCAAAAGTGGGCCGCCGCCGCTGCTGCCGCCGCTTGGGCTGTTGCAGGGGAACTTTTTGTTCGGGCCGTTCCTGCCCGGGGAGAACTTCTCCTTTGAAAACCCAGACCTTGACCCCAATGACACCAAAGGTGGTCTGAGCGATGTGGTCGGCATAGTCGATATCTGCCCGCAGGGTGTGCAAAGGGATCCGCCCTTCCCGGGTCCATTCGGTGCGGGCGATCTCGGCTCCGTTCAGCCGCCCGGCAATTTGAATTTTGATCCCTTGCACCCCCGCCCGCTGGGCCCGCTGGATGACCTGGCGCACGATGCGGCGAAAGGCGATCCGCCGCTCCAACTGCTGGGCGATGTTTTCTGCCAGCAAAACCGCCTCGGCATCGGCACGGGTGACCTCTACTACATTGATGCGAATGGTTCGCTCGGGGCTACCGTGTGAGCTCAGCTCTTTCTGCAGGCCCTGGCGCAGGGCGTCGAGGCCGGATCCCCCACGACCAACCACCACTCCAGGGCGAGCGGCTCGGATCTCGAGGTCGATCTGATCCGCTTTGCGTTCAATTTGAATGTCGGCCAGGCCGGCGCTGCTCAACTGCTTGGTCAGGTAGGCGCGGATGAGATCGTCCTCTCGCAGCAGGGCTGGGTAGCGAGCTGGATCGGCAAACCAGCGGCTGCGATGTTCCTTAATAACGCCGAGGCGGAAACCGGTGGGGTGAATCTTCTGTCCCATGGTGGTGTCAGTTGAGGGGTAAAGTCTGGGGGTACAGGCGTCTAGGAGGCCGTCGCCGCTTCAGGTTCTATGGGCCGGACGGCGATGGTAATGTGGCAGGTGCGCTTGCGGATTGGGTAGGCACGACCTTGGGCGCGGGGGCGAAATCGCTTCAGCGTCGGCCCCTGGTCAGCGTAGGCCTTGCTGATGACCAGGTCCCGAGGATCCAGGCCGTTGTTGTGTTCGGCATTGGCCACCGCCGAGCGCAGCACCTTGCGAACCGGCTCACAGGCGGCGTAGGGCATGAACTCCAACAGGATCAGGGCATCGGCATAGGTGCGCCCCCGGATCTGGTTCAGCACGCGCCGCACCTTATAGGGGGACATGCGGATGTAGCGAGCTACCGCTTTGATTTCAGGGGATGGATCGGCCATGGCGCTCTCCTAGCTTATTGCCTCTTCTGTTCGTTGCTGGACTTAACGGCGGGCAGCTTTTTTGTCACTGCCCGCGTGGCCGCGAAAGGTACGGGTGGGGACGAACTCCCCCAGCTTGTGGCCCACCATCTGATCGGTGATGTAGATGGGCACGTGCTGCTTGCCGTTGTGCACGGCGATGGTGTGGCCGATCATGACGGGCAGGATGGTGCTGGCTCGCGACCAGGTTTTGATCATGTGCTTCTCATTGCGCTCGTTCATCTTCTCGATTTTGAGAAGCAGCTTGGCATCGACAAAAGGGCCTTTTTTGAGTGAACGTCCCATAGCAACCTCAACAGTCTGGCAAGCTGGTAAGGGTCGAAAGAAAAAGAAAATTCAGGGGCGCAGCAGATGGCCGGACTCTTATTGAGCGGCCCTCCCGCTCTTGTCCCGGCGGCCGCCACGACGGCGACCGCGCACGATGAACTTGTTGCTGGGTTTGTTGCGTTTGCGGGTTTTGTATCCCAGGGTGGGCTTGCCCCAGGGGGTGACAGGGGTGCTGCGGCCGATGGGGGCTTTTCCTTCCCCACCGCCATGGGGGTGATCGACAGGGTTCATCACCGAGCCGCGCACGTGGGGACGGCGACCTAGCCAGCGGCTACGCCCCGCTTTGCCGAGGCTGAGGTTGCTGTGGTCAACATTTCCCACTTGGCCGATGGTGGCGTAGCACTCGCCTCGGATCATGCGGACTTCGCCGGAGGGCAGCTTGAGGGAGACATACTTGCCCTCTTTGGCTACTACTTGGGCGCCGGCCCCGGCGGCGCGAACAATTTGCCCACCGCGGCCGGGATACAGCTCCACGTTGTGAACCACCGTCCCCAGCGGGATCCGCTCCAGGGGCATGGCGTTGCCAAGCTCAAAGGGGGCATCGGGCCCCGCCATAATGGTGGCTCCCACCTCGAGGTTGCGGGGAGCGAGGATGTATCGCTTCTCGCCATCTTCGTATTCCACCAAGCAGATGCGGGCGCTGCGGTTGGGATCGTACTCGATGGTCTTGACGGTGGCCGGGATCCCGCGCTTGTCGCGGCGGAAGTCGATGATGCGGTAGAGCCGCTTGTGGCCGCCGCCTCGGTGGCGGCAGGTGATGACGCCGCGGTTGTTGCGCCCTTTTTTGCGGTGGATGAATTGCAGCAGCGACTTCTCCGGTCTGGGCCGCTTGCCGTTTTCGTCCCGCGACAGCTCCTCGAAGTTGGAGACCGTCATGTGGCGGGTGCTGGGGGTATAGGGTCGGAAGGTACGAATGCCCATGGCTCGAGGGGGGGTGAAGGACGGGTGGCAATAAAACTCGAAGCGGGAAGAGGGGTTTGGTTAGGTGTCGGGGAAGAGGGTGATGGAGTCGCCTTCGGCCAAGGTCACGATGGCTCGCTTGGGACGGCTGCGATAGCCGACAGAACGGCCTACCCGCCGCTGCTTGCGGGGCAGTTTAAGGGTGTTGACGGCGGTGACCCGCACCCCAAACATCTCCTCGACGGCAGCTCGGATGAGCGGCTTGGTGGCAGTGGGCATCACTTCAAAGACGTATTTGCGCTGTTCCATCAGGGCAGTTGCCTTTTCGGTGATGACGGGACGCAACAGGACATCGGCCAGGATCCGCTTGCTCTCAGTCATTGTCTTCCTCCTCTGCTGCGGCTGTTTCGGCCTCCTCGCCAGCTGGCGGCTGGGCAAGGGGCTCTGCTTCTTGGGCTAGTTCCGCTTGTCCCTGAACTTCTCGCTCTTGTGCTTGGGCCAGCTCTTCTTCCTGGGTTTCCTGAACTTGTGGGTTTGCTAGAGCTACTTGATTAGCCTGATCAGCCTGCGCCGGGGGAGCCTCTGGCTGGGCTTGAGCTTCTGCTTGCTCTTCCTGCTCCTGGCTTTGACCTTCTGCTTGTTCGACTGGCCGAGCTTCTCGCTCTGCCGCCTGAGCCTGATCTTCAAGGCGATCGGCTTGGGTTGGAGCTGCTGCTGCCGCGCCGGATCCCCAGCGGGCCTTGAGCTTCTCCAGGGCAGAGGTGGTAATCAGCACCCAATCGACGTTGAGCAGATCAAAGACATTGAGCTGATCCAGGCCGATCAGCTTGACGCGGGCGATGTTGCGTACGGCTCGCTCGACGGCTTCCGAGCGCTCGGCGACGATAAGCAGTGCCGACTGATCCTCCATCACCCCCCAGCGCAGCAGAGCTTGGGCCACGGCGCGAGTCTTGGGCGGGTTGAGCTGATCCTGGAAATCTTCCACCACGATCAGGTCTTCCACCCGGCTTTGCAGGGCAGTGCGCAGAGCCAGTTGCCGCTCTTTGCGGTTCATGGCCAGGTTGTACTCCCGCTTGCGGGGGCCGAAGATCACTCCACCCTTGCGCCAAAGGGGGGAGCGAATGGAGCCGGCGCGGGCCCGGCCGGTGCCTTTTTGCCTCCAGGGCTTGCGGCCGCCACCGCGCACCTCAGCCCGGGTCTTGGTGTGGGCGTTGCCTTGGCGGGCGTTGGTCATCTGCCGGCGAAGAGCTAGATAGAGGATGTGGGAGGCCGTTTCGGGACGGGCAACTTTGAGGCTTAGCTCCGCGCTGCCCACCGTTTCCCCTTGCCAATTTTTCACCACACAACTTGCCATGGTTTCCTCGTCTTTGCAGATGCTGGTCAGCCTTTGCCAGGGATCCCTTTCCTAGCGTTTGTTGCCCACCTGCTTGGCAGGGGTAATCTCCAGCAGCCCCCCTTCCACGCCGGGCACAGAGCCCTTGATGATCAGCAAGTTCCGCTCCGGATCCACCTGCACCAACTGCAGTTTGCGAATGGTGACGCGGCAGCCTCCCATCCGGCCCGCCATGCGTAGCCCCGGAAACACGCGGCCAGGGGTTGTGCCGGCGCCAACAGAACCCGGTCGGCGGTGGTTCTTGGAGCCGTGAGACATGGGGCCGCGACCAAAGTGGTGCCGCTTCTGGTAGCCGGCAAACCCCCGCCCGATGGAAGTGCCGGCTACATCCAGCAACTGGCCCGGAGAGAAGATCTCGACGGTGATCTTTTGCCCCAACTGGTAAGCTTCTGGCTGGTCGACCCGGAACTCGCGCAGGTGGCGCAGCAGCTCCGTCACCCCCGCTTTGCTCAGGTGGCCCCGCTGGGCTCGCGTGAGGTGCTTTTCGGCGGTGGGCCAGTAGCCCAACTGCACGGCGTTGTAGCCGTCTGTGGCTTGGGTCTTGATCTGGGTTACCGTGCAAGGCCCCGCCTGCACGACCGTGACCGGAATGGCCAACCCTTCCGGAGAGAAGATCTGGGTCATGCTGACTTTTCTTCCAAGGATGCCAAGCGCCACGAGAACCTCCTCTCGAGCCTCTGCGACTCGCTTCTGTCAGCTTGCAACTGGCTCAATGAGCCGGATCCAGGCAGCAACGGCGCGGCAGCAGGAAGCTCAGGACTAGCTGAGGCTGCCCGCTCAGGCGAAAAAGCAACGAAAAGGAATCTTTGGATCCCCGCAGGCCAAACAGCGCCAGCAGCGCTGCTCCCTTTGCTTAATTCACCCTCAAATCACACGCCAAACTGCTTTCAAAGACTGCTCAGACTTACCTGCAAAGAGGCAGTATCTGGTTTAGCAGTACGCTAGGTTGCCGAGAGCCGTCGTCAGAGCGGGCGGACTTAATTGGCAACAGTAGTACATCATAATGAGGTGAAGACCTGTTTGTCCAGATTTTGCCGAGAAAATGGCTCGGTCGGGGGGCAGCGACTGTGAAAGCCGCTCTGGTGGGCGAAAAGAGCTATCGACGGCAAGAGCCACCTCCTTTTAGGAGTGTGATGGGGTGGGCGGGCAGCGGGCTGACCCAGGCTTGTGTAGATCGCTACCTGGATTTGTTGCGGGCGGGAACCGATCCGGGCCGGATCTTGTTTTTGGTGCGCAGCCAGCGGCAGGCAGAGGGGGTGTTGCGGCGCTTACAGCAGCTCAGCTCGAGCTGGGTGGGCCCGTGGCGGATCGAGACGTTTTTGCAGCGGGTGGGGCGCTCTCTGGCCGATCACTGGCCGCAGGTGTGCGAGCGGGTTCCCCAGTTGCCGCGCTCGTTTGAGCCAATTCCCTTGGCCAAGGATCTGGCCCAATTTCTCTGTGGGCGAGCCTGTGCTTTGTGTCCGCGGCATGGGGAGGTCTTTGCCGATCTTGGGCTGGAGGAGTTCCAGATTTGGGATCAGATCAGCAGCGCTGCCTATATTGCGGGGGCTTCGGGTTTGGCGGCGGAAGCGGTGGGATCCCGGCTGGCGGCGGCCTGGCCGGCGGAGGGGGATCCGGGGCGGGCAGAGGCCTTGCAGGCGATGGGCTGTTGTGTGGAGCGGCTGTGGGAGGTGGGGTTGCGGCTGGGATCCCTGGACTTCGGCCTGCAAATCCGGCTGTTTGGCGAGCACATCCTGCCGCTGGCGGAGTTTTGGCAGGAGTGGGATCACCTGATCGTGGATCAGGCGGAGGACAGTTGCGGGGTGGCGCTGGAGTTTTACCGGCAAGGGCAAGCCCATCTGCAAAGCCAGTTTTTCAGCTATACCATCGGCGGCGGGGTCTCTTTGACGGGGATCCCAGAGGCCGTGGCTCGCTTTCTGAGGGAAAACACCCAGGTTCAGCTTCTGGAGGGGAGCTACCGCGGCTCAGCCGGCATGATCCGCCTGGGACTGCAGATTGCGCGGGTGCTGGATCCGCGGTTTGACCATCCCCTGACGGAGCCTCTGGCAGAGAGGCTGCCAAGGGTGCAGGTGCTGGAGGGCGAGACCCAATTCGCGGCGGTGGAGGCGATGGTTGCCCAGATCCGGCAGCTTTTGCGGGCCGGGATCCCGGCCTCTCGCATCGCCGTCCTGCTGCCTCGCATGGATGCGGGGGTGAGCTTGAGCTTGCAGGAGCAGTTGCCGGAGGTCTTGCCGATCGCCCCTTTCCCGGCGTTGATCCGCTACCCACTGGTGCGGGCTTTGCTGACGGCGGCGGAAGTGGCCCATCCCGAGTGGGGAGCTTTTCCCACCTTGCCGGCCTGGCGACTGCTCCTGGGCAGGGTGTTGGATCTGGATCCCATCCGGGCGGCTTTGCTGGCCGAAGATACCCTTGACCCGGTAGGGCGTTCCCTGCGGCCCAAGACCGCCGTGCGACAGCCGGAGCGGGTGGGGTTTGCCAACCTGGAGCGCTACCAGAAGCTGCTGGATTGGCTGCGCAGCTACCGCGGCGGGCCCTCCCTGGCCGCTTTCTTCCAGCGGTTTTTCGCCGAGCACCTAGCCCAGGGGATGGATTTGCCCCAAGACCAAGAGCTGCTGCAAGCGCTGATCGACGCGGCACAACGGTTTCGCCGGGCCTTTCCTGCGGAAGAGGATCGTGCCTTTTTGGCCATGATCCGCTCGGGACAAACCCCCAGCAACAGCCGCTTCGAGCCCGACTATTCCCGCTACCTCGTGGTGGCGACGCCGGTGGCCTATATCAACCGAGGTTTGCAGGCGGATTATCAGTTCTGGTTCGACATCACGAATCCGCTTTGGTCCCGTTCTCTTTGGCGTGTGCTTTACAACAGCCGTGTGCTGACGCCGGAGTGGGATGGGGAGGTTTTCAATGCAGCCCAAGACCTACAGGCACGTCACCAAATCCTGGCTCGCACGCTGCTCAACCTCTGTTGCCGAACTCGGAAGGGGCTGTGGCTGGTGCGCTCCACTTTTAACTACCGCGGCGAAGAGAACACCGGCATGTTGGATTACCTCATTTTAAAGGCCGCGAAGGCCATGGCCACAGCCTGAGAGGAGCAACCTTACACCCATCCCAAGCCGCAACCAGACCCAGGTTCCAGAGCATAGCGAAGCTGTCTGTTGTGTCGATCCCCAACTGGGGAGTGCTCAAGATTGTCGCCAATTTGGAATGCCCCTATCGTGGGCATATCGTGAGAGAAAGCTAGGTTCTCCTACACTGGGGAGATGGCTAAGGGCTTTGGAAAACCGGCGAAAAAACAGCCGCTCCTCTCGGCCCGACAGGCGGCAGGCCGCTTCCGGCGGGGGGAATGGGCTGGCTGCCGGCAGCTCTGTGAGCAGATCCTCGCCGCTGCCGACCGGTCTGATCTGGAAGAGGCCATTGCCTTGACGCAAGCCCATGCTCTTTTGGGGCGCATCGAGGAGGGATCCGGTCGCTACCCTGCCGCCATGCTGCACTACCAACAGGCCATCGTGGCCTGTCCCCCTGCTGCTCCCGCCAGCTTGGCCGCTGAGGTTCATGCGCTGCTGGGGGGAGTACTGCGGCAGATGGGCGAGAAAAAGCAGGCGCAACGGCTCTTCGAGCAAGCCCTGGCCCGGGATCCAGCGCTGCTGATGGCGCGGGTGGGGCTGGCCGACCTGCTGCAGATGCGAGGAGAATACGAGGCGGCTCTGGCCCATTATTTGCAGGCCTGGCAGGGATCCCAGCAAGAGGCAGACATTCCTTAGCAGATCGGCATGGGCTTTTGGAAGCAGGGACAAGTGGAGGTGGCCAGCTCTTGGTTTCGGCGGGCGCTCGCCCTGCAGCCCGAACACAGCGATGCCCGCTACATGCTGGCCATTGTGGGGGAGCTGCCCCTGCCCGACAGGACTCCTCCGGAGTGGGTGCGACGTCTATTTGACGAATATGCGCCCCGCTTTGAGCAGCATTTGCTGGAAAAACTGAACTACCAGGGGCCACAGGCTGTGCGGCAAGGGATCCTGGCTGCCGCAGGGGGAGCGTCTCCTTGGTTTGAGCGGGCGCTGGATCTGGGCTGTGGCACCGGCCTGGCGGGATCCCAGGTGCGCTCCTACGTTGGATAGTTGCGGGGTGTGGATCTCTCCGCCCGCATGGTGGAGATTGCCCGGCAAAAGGGCAAGCCTCTAGTCCTGAATTTACTGAACAACATATTGTCTTACGGAACTAA
>NZ_JANSHO010000090.1:0-40147 GCF_047502635.1 Synechococcus sp. RC10B2 | reverse complement strand
CGCTGCATAGTTGAACAGTGATGTTCAGCAGTGTTCAGCGTAAATGTATCAGACTTGCCTGAGCTACACAATGACCGAGCTGGGGGGTGCAGTCAGGGCAGGCCCACCCCAGATTTCCACCTGGGCGAGGACATAGCTAGTGAGCGGATAGAAGCGGACGCTGTCTTCCTCGGGCTTGATCTTCTTGCGGAGCCGCAGTTTGAGCTCCTCGAACTTGTCTTTGTCGAGGACGCACTCAAACACGCTGTATTGCACGCGCTTGCCGTAGCCTTCCAGCAGGTCGGCAATTTTCTTGCGTCGCTTGTCGCAGGGAGTATCGTAGGTAACAACATAAAGAAACATCAGCGAATCCGGTAGGGCTGGTACAAATCTTGAGGATTATAGACGGATTGCTTAAACTTTTTAACTTGCTGCGTTAGCAGATCCCAGCGGGGTTGATCTCCGTCAGGGGTCTGGATGGATCCCTCCATTCTTTGGATGAAAGCTGTAAGGTACTTTTTCCTGCCACTATCACTTAGAAAACAGCCACCATCGCGATACTCAAAGTCTTCTTCGATGTTCATAATGCCCTTGTTGATCAGCCAGAGGACTATTGAATCTACAATAGGCGCCCGAAATTCTTCCAGTAAGTCCGAAACCAGAGCAGCATGGCGTTCACTGCTAGCGTGCAAGCAACCCTGATAGGGATCCAAATCTTGCAGCTCAATCAGGGTTAATAGATGGTTCCAGAGCACCATGTAGCCAAAGCTGAGCATGGCATTAACCGGGTTAGTGGGCGGCTGTCGAGTGCGGTTAAGCAAAACAAAGCCCCTTTGCTGAAGGCAATTTCCCAATTCCGGGAAATACAGAGCCGCAGCCGCTCCTTCAATGCCCCGCAATTGATCTAGAGACTTGGCCTCAAGAGCTTGAGCAGCCAAATGTTCCAGACTGCGCAGGGTCAGATCCCCTGTCTCAGTGGGGCGCTGCCTGAGCTGCCTCATCAGCAGCACTCGGCTATTGAGAAGCTTGGCTCGCACCATCTGGGCTGCCGTTTGCAATCGCCATTCTTCAGGGAGCGCCTGTTGCAAATGAGCTAAGCGGCGGTACCCCCTCTCTATAGGAACAAGGCGACCATAGCAATAGCCTAGCCGGGAGAGATAGGCAATAGGAATATTCCGCCTCAGGCACGCTCTCACTACGTCTGTGGTTACCTGGGATCGGCCAAAGATTAAAATTTGCTCCAGCAAGGGTAGAGGCAACTCCTGCAAGAGCGACTCGCCCAAATGAACCAGCACAAACTCTTGCCTGAGGCTTAGCCTGCACCCTTGCTGGGAAACATACAAGGTTCGCATTATTGATCATCTCGACGCAGACTCTCTGAGCCTCGCCTTGGCTCTATGGAAGTGCTGGTCTTGGATTGGCGCTCTTCTGGCAAAACCTCCACGTCAATTTCAGGGCTTGACAAAAGATCCATGACCATCTCTGTTAAGCTTCCAGAAAAGAAGCTGGCAATGGCAACCAAAATAGTGTTGGTAATCACGGCTGCCAGGCCCAAGGGAGCAATGAGCAAAATGGCCAGTGTAATCGAGCCATTGATTACGGCTGTAACAAGGTTTCTGAGAACTTTGGCATTGATCTTCTTTTTGGGCATTTTGTTTCTCCAAAAATTCTTCGAGATTTCTTCTATCTCAAGGGCCAGATTACTTGAAAATCATCAGCATCTTTCTTGAGCTCCTCAAGATACTTTTTCCTAGGATCTGCCGTTGCCCCAAAAACGGTAACCACTTGGTAATCACCCAAATCGGCAATCCAAACCGGAGAGGGCAGAGCACCTCCCTGGACACCCCCGCACAAAAATCGGTCGTACTGGCCTTCCCCCCGCCGACCCAAGCGATGCAAAGTTGCCAGGGCATAGGGCTTGTGGAAATCTTTCCTGCCGCTGCAGACTACAATCTTGCAGTTGGCATCCACTGCTTCTGGCCATTTATCCCTGTCAACTCGGCCAAAACTTTGTGGGCTGTTGGGGTTAATGGCTTGCTGGGTTAGAGTCTTGAGAGCCTCAAAGAAGCTGCCCAGTCGCTTTTGGAAAAGCTTCTGAAACTCGACCACCGATCCTGGCAGCTCCCAGAAGGGACTCTCTGACTTGGGAATTAGGGTAGAGCCGCGCCACCAGGGAGGCCGGTCGCGATCCTGGCGGGAGTAGCAGGGTCTTCTAGCACCTTGGCCCACACCCCCCAGATGGAACATCATCCAGGTGAGGTTAGTAAAGAGCTTTTCCACCGCCTTCTGCTCTGCTGGGGAAGCGTAATTTTGGCACTCGCTAGAAAAACTCAAGACAAGGATCCCTTCCTGTTGGCCTGCGGCTTCTCTTCGGTGATTGGGCTCCGGCCGAGAGACTTTGCCGTTCAGCAAATCCACATGGATCCAGCCGTGTTTCTGCTCGGGGGTGATGGAGCCAAACAGTTGTCCTTCCCACTTCTGAACCTGAACAACCGGCAAAACCCCCAAGGCAAAAGTGCGAAACCAGTAGCGCAGCATATTCTTAAAAGCCACAGGCCGCACTTCGGCAATGGGTCGATTATCATAGCGATTCTTACCCGGATTCCAGTTAGCTACTTGACGCCCGTGAATGAGTTGGCCTTTTAGCTCGAAGGGCAGCCGCAGGAATTCCCCTTGCATCTTGTCCAGCGATTTTCCTAGGGGGATCAGCCGACCGTAGCCGGTATTCACCTGGGATCCCACCCCTTGCTCCAGCCCTTGGATCAGCCACTCTTTGACTTGATCCAGCATCTCATCGGTGCAGCCGGGGCCTTTGCGCAGGCCAATTAAAAAAGTGGCTTGCTTGAGAGAAAAGAACAAGTTAGGGTTAGGCGAGTAGTCAAGATTTTTTCCATTCCATTTCCAGATACTATTGGCAATATCTACAGCTAGACCCCCCGTTTTAGAATTATCGGGATCCTCTCGCCGTTGGGGCCGAGTGGGTACCGGGTAGGCATCCAAAAAGATAACCTTGCCGGCCCTGTCTTTTTCGTCAGCTTGTAGGTGCCCAAACCAAGGAGCTACGGCTTTGTCTGCTTGCTCCCAAGATAAATTGCGCTCCCGCATCAGCTCTCGAATGGCCTGGGATCGGGCTACGCCGCGCAGGGTGGAGCTGGGAATGTAAGGGATCCCTAAGGGATCGAAAGCGGGGAGCAACATGCTCTCTGGACCCTTGGCCCCACCGACTCGAATTCGCCAGGGACAAGTAACCTGAAAGGTGTCGCTGGCAATGCGTTGGGTGCGCTCATTCAAAACTTTCAGGCGGGCTCCAAGGTTGATCGTTGTTTCCACTTGGTGCGCCAGCTCCGCTTTGGTGCCGTCTTTAGAAGCATCAAGCGGCGCTCGCATCCAGCGCAGATATTCAATAAAGCCAGCGGTGGGATCCGGCCTGGGCGTGGGATCCAAGGGGTGACCCAGCCAAGGCGAGGGCGGAGGATTGTTGCCTCCTCCACCGCGCGGCTGGTTTCCCCCTCCATTGCCTCCTCTAGGAGAATTAGGGCCCCGATTTTCCTGAGGCGGCCGGCGGCTGGGATCCCCTGGCCTGGGGGGACGAGGAAGCGGCTGAGGAGCGTTGCCAGGACGAGTAGGGCGATTGCCAGTCATGGGATCTTCTCCAAAAGTGGGAAACAGCGTTAGGAATTGCCAAGGGTTTGCCGAAATTTGCGCAACATAGCGCTGGTGCCAATTTCTAGGGCGCGTCGAATGAGTTGAGGTACAAGATTGGGGATGTCGAAGTCTGGAAAAAGCCAGCTGCAGCTTGATTCTACGTAGTCTTCTCCCTGCAGAATAAAGATCCGCAAACTTCGCTCACCCAAGATCCAAACTTCCGGCACGCCGATGGCTCTATAGGCCTCGATAAAAGTTCGGGAAGTAACGTCGGACTCGATGGCCAGATCAGGTGGGGGCAACTGATCGACATCGATCCTGCCCTCGCAACCTCGCACCAACTCCAGGTGATTGACATAGAAGCAGGTGTCGGGCTCCACGCCAGCTCTGCCTGGCTTTTTGAGGGTTGTTGAGCCAAAGTCTTCCCAATCTCTCCCCTGAGCATCTAAGAGAGCCTTTACAATGTCACTGGCAATGCGATGAAGGCGCTCGTGTTTGGATAAAGGAGACATGATCTCAAAAGTGCCATCGTAGTAGGCAATGCGAGTGTGGCGATCTTCGCCCAGCTCCTCCAGAATGCTCTCGCAGTCTTGCCAGGTAAGAGAATGAATAACCACTCGGCTGCCTTCTTGCAGGGAAATCGCTTGCAGGGGGATCGCGACGCCCATTACTCTCCTCCTTTAATGTCGTGGTAGATGGCCATAGCCCAAAAGCCGAATTCCTGAGCCAAAGCCAGACCTAGCCCTGTTAAACCTAGATACTCTTCAACTCCCAATTGCATAAGACGATCCAGGCCGTTGGAGTTAGCAATTCCCTTTTGGCCAGAGATCTCTTCTAGGCAATCAAAAAACTCCTTGACTACTTGTTTTTTCCCTTCCTGGTTGAGGGCATCTTCTTCTGCCTTAAGGCGCAGCAGTCCCCAGGTGGAAAGGTAGGTGTAGAGCTCCACAGCCTGGTTTTTCTGCTCCTTAAGCTTTTCTTGGTCTCTGGTTTGAGCCCTTAACTGGCGAAGGGATTCGTAAACGGGCTTGGCCAACGTGCGGGGATCAAAAGTTTCCATAAAGCCTCCTCAACTAGTTCCAAGACAACTCGACAAAGCCCCGGCCTAGGCTCTCTTGGCCGCCAATTTGTAGAAGTTGGTTCTTCTGGATAAGCTTCTGAAATTGCTCCACTGCTTCTTGGGAACTGCCGTTGGCCTGGGCTGTTACCCCCCAGGTAAAGTACATCAGGCTATCGGGGGGGATGGCCTCTTCGTAGCGAAAGCCGCCTTCTACAACTTTGTGCTCGCTGAGCTTAACTTTTACCTGCCGCCACAGGCTCATTTGAATAAGGGTGGCACAGTGCTGATCCGGCAAGACAAGGACGCGGCTGATGCTGGAAGATTTGACAAAGCTTTGCCAGTTTTCCCACTTTTTCAGGCCATTTTTTAGGATGGCATCCTTAAGGTAGATGGGTCGGTTTGTCTCCAAGTTGGTGCTATAGGGATCCGGCGCATCCAACTTTTGACCACTTAGCCGCAGCCAGCGCTTGAGCAAGAGGGGGCAGCTAATCCAGACTACCCCGTGGCTGAGGGAAGCCACCGGCACCCACAAGAGGGATCCATCCCCAATCCAAATGGAGCCTTGGGTAAGCTGATCCCCTTCCCCAATTTCGTTGCCAAAGAGCTCGAACTTTAACTCTTTCTCGGCCACGCTGGCCCGCAATTTGCCGCGGATGGTGCTGGAAGGAATGTAGGGCAAGTTGGTGTGGGCTTCGCGGGCAATGCCCAAGAGGTTGCCTTCTTGGGTGGTGCCGCCGGTGTGCAGGGGGGTTAACAGGGTGAGATAAACCAGGTGAAAGCTCATAGAAAAACACTCCTTATCCGTCAAAACAGGACTTCAAAAGTTGACCCAAGGCAGCCAGAGCAACTCGCTGTAGCCCAACAGCCGCCAGCGGTGGAAGACGTTGAGCCGGCCATTTTCCAGCTCCGGCTCGTCCTGGGCAAGGGGAGCTGGATGCTCCAGGTAGTAGATGCTGCCAGGCGGGGCGGCAAACACTTGCGGAGCCGGTAGGCTGGTCTTGCGCGGCTCTGTCAGGGACTCCACCCGCAGGCGGCCACTAATGGGAACCGGTTTGCCGGTGGCCACGCTCACCAGAGGGCCAGTGAGGGAGTGGGCAGGATGAGGGGTGGCCAAGCGCCACTCCCAGGGCCAGGCGCGGCAGAGGGAGCGCCCCTCCACCTTTTTGATGAACACGCCGGGGGTCACCAGGTAGGCCAGAGCTCGGCGGGCTTGCCGGAAGGTCTGCCGGGAGAGCTCCTGCAGCGCTTGCCATTGCTCGCCCAGCTTTGGACAGGGGCTTAAGAGGGCGCCGTGGCCTTCTCCTCCCAGCCGCACCACCACTTCTTGCTTCAGAGGCAAGGGATCCCAAGTTTCGCGATCGGGATCCCAGCACTCGATGGAAAGGGCCAGGCTCCAGCCGGGCTGCAGGCGGATGCAGGTTTCCACAAAGTAGCCCTCGGCCTCCCGCACCTGGCGTTTGCCTGCCTGCAGGGTGTTGTGGGGCCGCACCTCCGCCACCCAGGGGGACTTTACTGCCTGCTCCAGATCCCAGCCCTTGCCCTGCAGTGCAGTTTGCACCGCCTGAAAGGGCAGGTAGCCGGCGGCCTTTTGCTTGGAGCTTGGCCGTTCCTCCTCCGGAGCTGCTGCCACCAAAGGGGCGGGCCGGGTGGGATCCCAACGGTAGCCGTCATAGGAATGGCCCTCTTCCAGCCAGGGGATGGGCACCAGCGGGGATCCCTGGTAGAGGTGCAGAGGGCCGGGGAAGTAAAGCTGCTCATCCCAGCAAAGGAAAGGGCCGCATAGGCGCAGGGTTGCCGGCTGGCCCAGGTGAGCCAGAATGGCGCCGGCCAAGGTGTGGCCGCTGGGGGGAAAGCCGCTATTGGCCCAGGCCCGCTCCCCCGGCGCAAAGGGCTTGGCATCGCGAAACATCCACACATCTAGAGGCGATAGCGTGAACCAACTCATCGACCGTTCCTCCCCAAAGTGACGGTGCGGTTGCGCAGCACAAAGGCCGCCAGCTTGAACCAGTTTTTGATGGCCAGATCCCAGGCCCCCGGCTGGGCGGGCAGGCTGTGCTGCCAAAAGTGCTGGATAAATGCGATTAGCTGGGTCTGGAAACGATCCGTCTGCTCGCTTTCGCCGTGGAAGAGATCCCGGCGGCTGCAGAACAGGCGGGCCCAAGCAGGCACCGCTTCCAGGCTGGGGGCTGGGTGCTGCTCCCAGAGCTGGGCGGCGTGTTCAAATAGGGAGCTTTGATCCTGCTTTTGGCCCAACAGCTTCCAGTCAAAATCCAGCAGGTCTTTCCACTTGTCGAAGGTGTCGAACTTGCAGGTGCTCACCAGTTGGTTGCCGTTGGCAAACAGTACCCGCACCTGGGCGCTGTCTTTGGAGCTGCCCTGGGCATAGGCCTGCTCTTTGGCGCCTTGTTCTGCCTCCCAGAGATTCTCCAGGGCAATGGCCAGGGGCACCGAGTGGTGGGCAATCACCACGCCAAAGCTAATACTGGCCAGGGATCCCAGGGTAAAAAGAGGGCGACGGCTGAGGCCAGCCGGCAACTGCGCCTTTTGCCACTGCCAGTAGTCCCCTCCGTTGGCAAACTCGCGCCAGTCGTCTTCGCCGCCGCGGAAACATTGGCGGATGTCCCAGAGCCAGCCATCCCACTCCCAGAGGTTGGTGTAGGCCAGAACGTCGTCCCCCCCGGCGTAGATAAGCCTGCCGGCATAGCGCTGCTCGGTGAGGTAGGGCACCAACTGGCCGGAAAAATCCAACAGAGCCCGGCTGAGGGCGCTGTGGGTGGCTGGGCCCATGCGCTTGCGGCTGGCTTTAACAAACTCGCTGAAGGCGTCCTTGACTTGCTTGAGCTCTTCAGAGTCGAGGACGCGGCCAATAGCGTCCCTCTGGCCATCCGCTAGGCGCTGCAGCGGCTGGGGCAGGTAGTCGTAGTAGGGCTTCATCTTCCCCCCGCTCAGCCACTGGCCCATGTCGTCGCCATCGCCCGCGGCCAGCACGTACCAACTGGCGGGGTTGATGCTGGGGTAGTAGCGGCTGAGGGTGGCTTCTATCTCCTGGCGGCAGCGCTTCTGGGTTGCCTCGTCCGCTTCCAGGTCTTCCACCAGCCAGCCGACGTTGAGCAGCCGCGGGTGGTAGCGCAGGTTTTGCTGGTCAGCCCACGGGATCCCCCACTTGCCGCGCATTTCTCGGATGACCTCCCGAATGGCGGGGTGGATGGCCTCAACGGCGCGGCAGGCCTGCTCGAAGTGCTCCAGCTCGCGTCGCCCGTGGGTTTTCAGGTAACCGGCCACGCCAGCAGTGAGATCTGGGTAGGAAGCGGCGACCTCGTCTTCGTCGAGGGTGGGGAAGAGCTCCGGCAACACCTTGTCTAGGGCCCGCTTAACCGTTTCGGTGGCGTTGAGCTGCTCGCGGCCATCGAAAAGCCCTGCCTGGCGCTGCCAAAGCCGCCGGCTCTCCCCTTCGCCAATCCAGCGATCCCCGGGGGAAGGGTGAACCACCGGCCCCACGCCAGAGACAGTGCTGCGCGGCCCAAAGGCCACCGGCAACTGCCAATCGCGGGCCTGTTTGCAAGCTGCCTGCAGCCGGCGCGTCGCCTCCACTGCCGCTGCCCACCAGGAGCCTACGTTTAGCCCTGGCTTGTGCTGGCGGTGCTGCTGCCTTTCGGGATCCCAGAAGCTGATCCGCAGGAACTCCAGCTCCGCGTCGGCAAAAAGCTGCCGCTTTCCTTTGAGGTGGTAGGTGCGGTTTTGGGCGCTGACCCAGGGATCCCGCTCAATGGACTCCTGGGACCTGAGGATGGCGGTGTCTTTGAGCCTTTGCTGGGGGGATCCCAGGGGCGCTGCCGCCCAGTAGAACTGCCACTGGTGCTCCAGCCATCCCCCCCAGGTGGGATCTTCTGGGCGCAACTGCACCAGCCAGCGGCGCTCCAGTTGCAGGTGCTCCAGCGCTCTTTCCGCCAGGTGGCGCCATTCTTCTTTGAGGGTCTGCTGGGCCAACTGCATGGCCGCCTGCAGCCGCTCTTCGGGCAACAGCAAGAGGATCACGTTGGGGAAGCCGGCGGTGAGCAGAGTGTTGGCAGAAGGCTGCGGGATCCACTCGGCAAAGGGGGGGTACTTCTCCAGCAGCCAAGCGTCGATCAAAGGCTGGCCGTAGAGGCTGGGGTAGAGCAGGCAGTCGGGGCCGTATTTCTCCGCCAGGCGCCAGCAAAGCCGTGCCGAGAGGTAGTGCAACAGCCAGGATCCAGCCCAGAAGTCCCGCATCTTGCGGCTGGCTTTGATCAGCTCCTGGATGGGGTTGAAGGTCAAGCTGGCCAAAAAAGGCCGCGTGAACTTGGGTTCGTCGTAGCCGGCCAAACAGCCTGCCAGGGCCGCCACAACGCTGGTGTGGCTCCACAGGGATCCATCGGGCAGCCGCGTTTCTGCTGGCAAAAGCAGAAGGTTTTCATCGCCAAATTCCCGAACCAACGCCTGGGGGAAACAGCGCCAGAACCACCAGAACACCTTCTGGATGTCTTCCTCTTGCCAGATCCAGTCGGGAACTACCCTTGCTTCCCGCTGCAGCAGGTACTCGGCGCGGGAGCTGGCCTGCCGCAGGGCCCGGTGTTCTTCTTCGGGCAGTTGCCAAAAGCGCTTGCGCCCGGAAAGCAGATGGCTCATCTCTAAGCCCGGCCCCAGGCTCTGGCTGCAATCAGCTACCTGGTAGTCGATGGCAACGGGCAGGTGGCCAATGGCGGCCCGATCGCTGGCGGAGGCGACCAGATCCGCATCTCCCACCTGTGCCAGAGGGGATCCCTCTGCCTTGGGCGAGATCCACCCCTGCATCGCTGCTAGGTTTGGCCACAGCCCTTCCTTAGCGCGGCCAGAGGCGTCGTGGAGGGCTTTGAGGGCAGGATCATGCAGCAGGCCCCAGAGCTTTGCTTGCCAGTAGTAGTGATAAGACATGGTGTTTTCGCAGGAAAGATAGGAAAGTTAAGAACTGAACGTGCAAGAAACAAAGTAGACAAAACCCCAGCAGCCACCCGATAGCCGGCTGCAGAAGCTACAAAACAAAGTCCGCCGATCCCGACCGGCCCTCAGGTTTTTTTCAGTATTTCTCCAGGTCAATAGGACTTGTTCAAGCTCAGCCCCTGCCAACCGCTGGACCGAAATTGAAAACCCAGAACCTGAGGGTGGGCCGACGTTGGTAGCCTACCGAGAATTGGAAGGATCCCCTTCCAATTCCCCCTCTGTTCGAGTCAATTCAGGAAACAGCGCTTCCAGTTTCGGCAGCAGCTTCTGCAGCACAAAGCTCTCCAAGGCCTCGCCGCCCAGGGGATCGGGATTCATCTGCACATGGGCTACGTCGTTGCGGTATTCGCTTAGGCAAGACCAAAGATCAGCAAGCTGCTTCACATCCGAAACGTGGGCGGCAATGGGAGGAAGGAACTGAAGCTGCTCCTCTTGCTGGACTGATTCGCCAGTTGCAGGGGGATCTCCCAAGGGCTGCTTTCTCCGCTGGATAAGGGATCCCAACTGGTGTTCAATTCCCTGCCGCGCTTCTCGTTCGAGGTAGTTTTGGATCCCCTCACAGAGGCAAAGGGCAGAAACCACCCACTCGCGGGCCAAGAGAATGGCTTGGGTGGTGAAGCGCTTTTCCACATACCAGCGCAGCAGTTGAAAGTGCTTTTGAACTTGAGCGCGGGGATCCTCCTTCTGGTCTGCCGGCAGCGCCAGTTGGCTGTAGCTATTTTGAATGCTTTGCAGCAGCAGGCCGAAGGGCTTGGCAAATTGGCCCACCTCTTCTGCCAACTCCTGGGTAGAGTGTCTTTGTAACTTGCGCAAGTCCTCCTGCAGGCTGACCGGCCTCACCAGCTCCAGAGAACGGGAGATGTCGCGGATGGCTTGTCCAAAGCTCTGCAGCCGGGTGGGCCTGGGATCCCCTTTGCCGGGCCTTTGCTGTCGGTAGAAGTCCCGTTGAACGGTGTCCAAAAGCTGGCCCAGCTCTACTGCCGAGCCGGTGCTGATGAACTTGTCGCTGGCCGTCAGCCAGTCCAGAAGCCGAATGGCCGGCGTGAGATCGATAATGGGGGTCTCCGCCTGGCCAGGGCGGTAGAGGCCGTAGTAGAGCCCCTGGATCTCGACATTTTTGGCCTTGCGCAAAAGGGCGGCTCCCAAGAGCACCAGCAGCGGGATGGAGCGAAAGGCGTGGGTGATATCAAAAAGCAGCCGGCTGTTGGGCTCGATGCCATCGACCAGCACGTCGAAAATCTCCCAGGTCTCCGCTTCCGTTTTGCCCTCAGGAATGGCTTTGGCCACCTTCTCCACCTGGGGTGGCAAGGACTCCTGCAAGCGGCCCCAGTGCTTGGCGCGGGCCTCCTCCGTCAGCAGGAGGATGATTCTATCAATTTCAAAGAGCTGGCAGAGGGCCTTGGCGACGTAGCAGGTTTTGTCTGCCCTTTGCTCCCCAAAGAAATACGTCGTCTCGGTGTAGTCGCCAGTGCCCAGGGTGGTCAAAAGGGTTTTAGCCATAGGGATCCTCCAGGTGGGTCTGCAACGCATCAAAGCACAACCGCTGGCAAGCTACCGCAACCTGGAAGCCCCCCCTTCCCAAAAACAAGAGGCCTTTTCCCGCGCAGTGAAGGCGAAAAACCCAAAGTTAGCCTAGAACTAGAAAGCAGTTGGCCTCTAGAACGAGAGGGATCCTGGCATGCTATCGACCGAAGAGCTGTCGATTGCTCATCCAAAACTTACTCCCGAACAGTTTCTCGCCTTGCCAGAGGAAGATACTACCTATGAGCTGGTCAATGGACAAGCTGTTCCCAAAGATTTGCCGATGTCTCCTCAGAGATTTCATGCCTCTTTGCAGAAGCGGCTGCTTTTCATTCTGGATGCCTGGTGTCAAGGCAAGGGGGATGTGTACACAGAGCTGGCAGTTGTTTTGCAAAGGCAGGATCAAGATTGGCTTCCTGTTCCCGATTTGCTCTATGTTTCCTTTGAACGCTGGCCAGCGCAGCTTGAGGAAGACGGCCCTTGTCCCGTCGCTCCCGAACTGGTAGTGGAGATTCTTTCTCCCGGCCAGAGTTTTGGGGCTGTACTTCAAAAAGCAGCGGACTATCTGGAAGCTGGGATCCCTCGCGTTTGGGTTGTGGATCCCCAAGCCAAGAGCATCACCGTTTTCTACCCCGATGCCCCGCCGCGGACTTTTACGGGATCCCAAGCCATCCAAGATGAGTTTCTGCCCGGCTTGAAGGTTGTCCCCCAGGATGTGTTTGCCCAGGCTCGGATCCCTTAGTTGTTTTAGCTATCTGAGAGGGCTACCATGATTGAAGCTCTGGAAAGGCTAGCAAAGGAACCTGCCGAAAGCTCTGCAACAGCTTCTCGGAAGATTTGGACTGATGAAGAGTTTATGGCTCTGCCCGATGATGGCAATTGCTATGAAGTTGTCGATGGGAAGCTGATTGCTTTGGGTTCGGCAAGTGCAAGGCATGGATACTATGTAAGTTTGATTCACATCCTCCTAGGTGCCTATGTTCGCAGCCAAAAGATTGGCTTTACTTTTGACTCCGATACTTCGTTTAAGATGAAATCTGGCAATCGCCGCTCCCCAGATTGTTCTTTCTTCTCCAAGGAGCGGCTGCGATCTCTCGGCGGGATCCCCAAGGGCTATATCGAGGGATCCCCAGATTTGGTTGTAGAAGTTCTCTCTGAAGTCAACACAGTGGGAGAGATCCACAATAAAATCGTCGAGTACTTTGAAAATGGATCCCGCCTTGTTTGGCTTATTCATCCCGAAGAAAAGTATGTTTTGGTTTACCGTCAGCCTGAGCCCGCAGCATTGAAGCGGCCAGGAGATATCCTGGAAGGCGAAGAGGTGATCCCTGGGTTTGCCTTGGATTTGTCAGAGTTTTTTGCCGAACCTGAGTTTTAGCTGTTTGCCAAGCTCGCAAGTCTTCCAGGGTTCCGCGGCACCTGGTAAACTGGCGCCAAAAACGGGATCCAATTTCATGAGGCCGGTTTACCTGCAAGTTCTGGAGCGCAACCCCAGACGGCTGCGAATTGCCCTGCAAAGGTTTACCCCTGAGCAACTGGCCTGGCGGGTGGTGGCGGGTTTGGGGCTGTTGGCGCTGGGATCCCAGCTCTGGGGCCGCTCGCCGCTGGTGGGGTTGCTGGCCGTAGCAGCGGGCCTGGGGATTGGGATCCCTTGGGGGTTGGGGCAGATCCTGAATCTAGATTGCCAAAGCCAACGGGTGACCTTGACCCGGCTGGGTGGCCCTTGGGGCTTTTGGCGGCAGCAGGTGTTTTCCTATCCCTTGGCTCAGTTGAAAGGAGTGCGGCTGCATCGAGTGGGTCAGGAAGTTTTGGATAACCAAGCTCAAGAGAGTTTTCAGGTCCAAAGCCAAGTGCGGCTGCAGTTTCACAGCGATCCTTCTAAACCGGAGCTGAACGAGGAGGTCATCGCCTGCTTTAGCAGCCAAGTCGGCATCAAAGGGGACGAACCAGAAGCTTTCGTGCTCTCTCAGCGGCTGGTGCGCTGGATTCAGAACTATCTATCCGAACACTCAGGAAACCTAAGAAACAACTCTTCACCCTGAAAGCCCCCTTTTCGAGGATACTGCCCCACCGTTCCAGTAGACTCAAACTTTGCTCTCCTTTTCGGGGAGATGGGGAATTGTTGGCACAGTGCTTGATCCTGGGTTAGAAATGCTGCTGAGATTCTTGTAAGCTTTGACACTCCATACACTTACTTATACTTAACTACGTAATCATGAGCGTCTCCTGGAATCTAGTCAACCTAAACACCTTACTCGACCGAAACACTCTGCCCGGATGGCTTTGGCTGCTCCTTTGGGGATCCTCACTGGCCGTGGTGATGTACTGGCAAAAGCGCTGGCTGCAGCGGGATCATGTGGGTTTTCCCGATGTCATCATGCTGGCGCGTGCAGATACGACGGTGGTGGAATGTAACGAAGCTTGCCAGAAAATCTTGGGGGATTGGCGGGGCAGGCGCTGGATCGACGTGCTGCCGACAGAAGAGCAAGAGCAGGTGCGGCAAAAGATAGCCCAGCTCACCCCTCAGCAGCCTACCTTCACCCGAGTTGGCAGGGTATCGGATGCGTTGGGGCAGGTGCGGTGGTTTGAGTGGATCAACCAAGGCATTTTTGACCGGCGGGGCCGCTTGCAGTTTATTCGCGGCGTGGGCCGAGACATTACCGAGAAGAAACAGTTGGAAGAAAACCTGCGGCTGCGGGAGGCCCAACTGCGCACCTTGTTGGATGCCCTGCCATTGGCGGTGTGGGCCAGGGATCCCCAGGGAGTGCTGATTTTGCAAAATGCCACTGACCGCGCCTGGTATGGCGACCTGCTGGGCACTTCTCTGCAAGAGGCAGCGCAGCAACATCCCCACTGGCTGGAGTACACTGGGCAAGCCTTGTCTGACCTGGAGCGGCAAGGGTTTTCCCGATTGGAGAGCAAGGAAATCATCCAAGGCCAAGAGCGCTACACCTATCGCCTGGCTGTCAAGCTGCAGGATGAGTCCAAAGGTTTGGGATGGCTCGGCATTGTCTTGGATATTACCGAGCAAAAGCGGCTGGAACAACAACTGCGAGAACAACAGGAGCGCTTTCGCGCCTTCCTCGACAACAGCCACGACATTTTGTGGTGGATCGATGCCCAAGGCTTGGTTCATACTCTCAATCGCCCGGTTACCGAGAAAGTCTTGGGTCGTTGTCCTGAGGAGGGAGAACCTATACCTCTGGATTGGGTTCACCCGGAAGATCGCCAGATCGTTGCCGACGCCCTTGAACAACTGAAGGCTCGGCCTGGCGAGACGCTCAGCTTTGTCTATCGGTTGCAGCACGCCGATGGCCATTGGGTGTGGCTGGAGAGCCGCTGCACCAACCTTTTGCAGGATCCTTTAGTGCAGGGGATTGTGTGCAGCAGCCGCGATATCACCCAACAAAAGCAGGTGGAACTGGCTTTGCGAGAGAGCGAGGCCCGCTTTCGGGAAATTACAGAGGCTGTACCGGTGACTTTCTTCCTACAGTCGGCAGACTTTAGCCGCGCTCTTTACAAAAGTCCTCGTTGTGAACAGATTTTCGGATACACACCAGAGGAGCTTTATCGCCAGCCGGATCTGTGGAAGGAAAGGATCCACCCAGAGGATCTGCCAAGAGTGATGGAAACCCTGTCTCTTGCCACCCAAGGCAAAACGTCAGTTACCTATCGGATTTTCCACCCAGATGGCAGGCTGCGCTGGTTGCGTACCTCTTGTTACCCTGTCTTGAACGAGCAGCAGGAAGTCGTTCACATCGCAGGCATTACCGAAGATATTACGGAGCAGAAAGAAGCAGAGCTGGCTCTACAAGAAAGCGAAGCTCGGCTTAGGGCTATTCTGGATGGGATCCCTTTTTCCATCTTCCTCAAAGACCTGGAGGGGCGCTATCTTCACGCCAACAGGTTTTATCTACAACAGAGAGGTTCTGAGCTAGGAGAACTTATTGGCAAGCTGGATGATGAGCTTTTCACTCCCGAAGAGGCCCGCGAGTTCCGAGAGCAGGATCAGAGAGCCCTCCAATCTCCGGATCCTGTCAGCTACGAGCGGACTTTTTCCCGCAATGGCAAGCAATTGAGCCAGTGGGTTACCAAATTTGCCCTGCGAGATTGCCAGGGGGATCCCTATGCCGTTTGCGGCATTGTGGTAGATATCACCCCCCTCAAACAAGCCCAGGATCTGCTGCTGCAAGAGGCAGAGCGAGAGAGACTCCTGGGATCCCTGCTGCGCCGCATCCGCGAGAACTTGGACTTGCAGCCCCTCTTGCACACTACAGCGGCGGAAGTGCGAGAGTTTCTCCAGGTGGATCGGGTGATGATCTACCAGTTACAGGACGGCATAGGGGGATGGGTAGCTGCCGAGGCGGTGCTGGATCCCTGGCCCAGCCACTTGGGCCGCTCCGTGTGGGATGAGTATTTCCACAGGGATCCCTGCCATCGCAAGTACCAGCAGAGCTTTGTGCAAGCCATCGAAAATGTGGCGACCGCCAGTTTGGATCCTTGCTATCGGCAGCTCTTGGAATCTTTCCAGGCCCAGGCCAACTTGGTGATCCCAATCCGACGGGGTGAAGACCTTTGGGGCCTCTTGGTGGCGCAGCACTGCCAATCCAGCCGCCCGTGGCAGGAGTGGGAAATTGAGCTTTTGCAGAAGCTGACCGACCAGTTGGCTATCGCGTTGCAACAGGCTCAGTTGTACGAGCAGGTAAAAGCTCTAAACCAAACGCTAGAAGAAAAAGTGCGGCAGCGCACTGCGGAGCTAGAGCGGGCTTTGCAATTTGAGGCTTTCCTAAGAAGCATTACCAACCGCGTGCGCGATTCTCTCGACGAAGCCGAGATCCTCAGCGCTGCCGTGCGCGAGCTAGGGGAGAGCCTGGATGCCGATGGCTGCGATATCGGCCTTTACAACGCCGAGCTCACCCTTTCCACCATCCGCTACGAGTATTGCCCCCGCTCCGATTCTTATCTGAACCTCTCCATCCCTTTGCAGGGAGGGCCTTACGAAACCGTGTATCGACAATTAACTGCAGGGCAGCCTTGTCTATTTTGCTTCTTAGGGCGAGCCTCGGAAAACCGCCAGGTAGTAATGGCTTGTCCCTTGCTAGATAAAGGCCAAGTGCTGGGGGATCTGTGGATCTTTCGCTCGGCGGCGCGTCCTTTCGACGACCAGGAGATCCAACTTATCCAGCAGGTGGCCAACCAATGTGCCATTGGGCTGCGCCAGGCGCGCCTGTTCCAGGCTGCCCAAGAGCAGGTGCAAGCCCTGGAGCGCCTCAACCGTCTCAAAGACGACTTCATCAGCACCGTCAGCCACGAGCTGCGCACTCCCCTGGCCAGCCTGAAAATGGCCCTGAAAATGCTGCAGATAGCTCGCTCAGAGGAGAAACGAGCGCAATACTTCCTCATTGCCGAGCGGGAGTGCCAGCGGGAGATCGAGCTCATCAACGACCTGCTGGATCTGCAGCGGCTGCAGGCGGGGGCCTATGCGCTGGAGGTGCAAGCCCTCACCTGGCGAGATCTGCTGGGGGATCTGCTGACCGTTACCGAAGAGCGGGCCCGCGCCAAGGGGCAGAGCTTTCAAGCCAGCGTCCCCCTAGAAAGCACCATCACAACGGATCCCTTGCTGTTGCAACGTATCCTGCGGGAGCTGCTGCACAATGCTGTGAAATACACCCCGGCCCAGGGATCCATCCGCCTACGGGTAGAAACCGAAAACCGCCGCAGCATCGTCGAGGTCAGCAATAGCCAGCCGATCCCCGCCGAGGAGTTGACCCGCATCTTTGAGCGCTTTTACCGCATTCCCAGCAACGATCCTTGGAAGGAAGGGGGCACGGGTCTGGGCTTGGCCTTGGTGAAACAGATGGTGGATCAGTTGCGCGGATCCATCGAGGTGAGCAGCGCCGCCGGCTGGACAACCTTTACGCTTCACCTACCTCATCTGCCCCAACTTTGACACAAAAGGATAGCTTGGTAGCCCCGTACTTGAGTGCGGGGCGGAAAAGCCCTTGAGCCACTTTAGTTGCTTCTTTGTTATAGTTAGTACAGAGCTTCTCCAGGAAAACAACCTACTGCGGTGCAAAACCCGCGCGGCAATAACTAACCTGGAGGAACTTAAGTCCGAAGTAAGCAGAACTTTGAGGTTATGCCTCAAAGGACTGTCTAGGGGCGTCTTGACAGCGCCTTCGCGAGTCCATTTGGGTGGGAGTGTCAAATCCCACGCTGAGGTCTCAGGCTTCTGCCATAGTGGAATTGGTCTTTTGTTGCTCCGTCTCTATGCTCAACTACCCGCCCAGCCATCCGGATCCCACTGTTGTCGACTTCTACCATGGGCAAGCGGTGCCGGATCCCTATCGCTGGCTGGAGGATCTGGATTCTGAGCAGACGCGAGCTTGGATCGAGGCGCAAAACCGCCTAACTTTTGACTACTTGCAGCGGATCCCGGCCCGGCAGCGGCTTCTGGAGCGCCTGAGGCAACTGTGGAACTACGAAAAATACAGCCAGCCCTTCAAAGAGGGCAACCGCTACTTCTACTTCAAAAACGACGGCCTGCAAAACCAGAGCGTTCTCTATACCCAAGAAAGCCTGGAGGGAGAGGCGCGGGTTTTGCTAGATCCCAACACCCTCTCGGAAGACGGCACGGTGGCCCTCTCAGGGATTGCCATCAGCCGCGACGGGCGCTACCTGGCCTATGGTCTCTCCCGCTCCGGCTCCGACTGGCAGGAGTGGAAGGTGCGGGATATCGAAACGGGAGAAGACCTGCCGGATCACCTGCGCTGGATTAAATTCTCCGGGGCCAGCTGGACGCTGGACGGGCAGGGATTTTTCTACAGCCGCTACGACGAGCCGGCCCCTGGCAGCGAGTACGAAAGCGCCAACTACTTCCAAAAACTCTACTACCACCGCCTGGGCACCCCCCAGTCGGAAGATCTCTTGGTCTACCACCGCCCTGACCAAAAAGAGTGGGGCTTTGCCGGCGGGGTTACCGAAGATGGAGACTACCTAATCATCTCCGTCTGGCGGGGCACGGATCCCAAAAACCTCCTCTTCTACAAAGACCTGCGGGATCCCAGCTCGCCGGTGGTGGAGCTTATCCGCGAGTTCCAGGCCGAGTACGCCTTTGTCGGCAACGACGGCTCCCGCTTTTGGCTGTTGACGGACCTCCAGGCTCCCCGGCGGCGACTGGTGGCCATTGATCTCGACAACCCAGGTCAGTTGCAAGAGGTGATCCCCGAAGCCGAGGAGACCCTGCAGGGAGTTAGCCTAATCCACAACCAGTTCGTTGCCTTCTACCTCAAAGACGCCCACACCCAGATCCGGACCTTTGCTTTAGACGGCACCTACCTGGGGGAAATCCCCCTGCCGGGGCTGGGATCCGCCAGCGGCTTTGGCGGCAAGCGCCACGACACCGAGACCTTCTACACCTTCACCAGCTTTACCACTCCCCCCACCATCTACCGCTACGACTTCACCAGCGGCCGCAGCACCCTCTTCCGTCAGCCCCAGGTGGATTTCGATCCCCAGGCCTATGAGGTGCAGCAGGTGTTCTACGCCAGCCAAGACGGCACCCGCATCCCCATGTTCCTTGTCCACCGCCGCGGCCTAGCGCGGACAGGGGATCACCCCACCCTGCTGTACGGCTACGGCGGCTTTGGCATCTCTCTGACCCCCAGCTTTTCGGTGGGCCTGGTGGCCTGGCTGGAGATGGGAGGGGTTTACGCCCAGCCCAGTTTGCGCGGCGGCGGCGAATACGGGGAAGCCTGGCACCAAGCGGGCACCAAGCTCAACAAGCAAAAGGTCTTCGACGACTTCATTGCCGCGGCTGAGTGGCTCATGGCCAACGGCTACACCAACCCCTCCAAGTTGGCCATCGCCGGCGGCAGCAACGGCGGCCTCTTGGTGGGGGCCTGCCTGACCCAAAGGCCGGATCTCTTTGCAGCAGCCCTCCCCGCCGTGGGGGTGTTCGACATGCTGCGCTTTCATAAGTTCACCATCGGCTGGGCCTGGATTTCCGAGTACGGATCCCCGGAAGACCCGGAGGAATTCAAGGCCCTCTACGCCTACTCCCCCCTGCACAACCTCAAGCCCGGCACCGCCTACCCCGCCACCCTGATCACCACGGCAGATCACGACGACCGGGTGGTGCCCGCCCACAGCTTCAAGTTTGCCGCCGCCCTGCAGGCGGCCCAGGGGGGATCCCAGCCCATCCTCATTCGCATCGACACCAAAGCCGGCCACGGGGCCGGCAAGCCCACTGCCAAGCTCATCGAAGAGACCGCCGACCGCTGGGCCTTCTTGGTGCAGGTGCTGGGGATCCAAGCGGGCTAGCGACTCCGCGCCGGCAACCCCCTAGGCCCCAGGCCCACCCGACCGGCATAGACGGCCGCTTCCCCCAGCTCGTCTTCGATGCGCAGCAGTTGGTTGTACTTGGCGATGCGCTCGCTGCGGCAGAGGGATCCGGTTTTGATCTGGCCGGCGCGGGTGGCCACCGCCAGGTCGGCGATGGTGGTGTCTTCTGTCTCACCGGAGCGGTGGCTGATGAGGGTGCGAAAGCCCGCCTGAACGGCCAGTTGAATGGTCGAGACCGTCTCTGTCAGGGTGCCGATCTGGTTGAGCTTGATCAAAATGGCGTTGGCAGCGCCGCTGTCGATGCCTTTCTGCAGCCGGGCCGGGTTGGTTACAAACAGGTCGTCCCCCACCAGTTGCACCCGGGATCCCAAGCGGGCGGTCATGGCCTGCCAGCCGGCCCAATCTTCTTCCGCCAGCCCGTCTTCCAGGGAGAGGATGGGATAGTTGGCCAGCAGTTGCTCGTAGTAGTTCACCATCTGCTCGGCGCTGCGGGCTTTGCCCTCGAAGTGGTACTGCCCATCCTGCAGCAGCTCGTTGGCCGCCACGTCCAAGGCCAAGGCGATATCCTCCCCTGGCCTGTAGCCCGCCTGTTCAATAGCCGTCATCAATAGATCCAAAGCTGCGGCGTTGGAGTCGAGGTTGGGGGCAAATCCGCCTTCATCCCCCACCCCCGTGAACAGTCCCCTCTGCCGCAGCACTTGTTTTAGGGCTGCAAACACCTCGGCTCCGTAGCGCAGCGCCTCGCGAAAGCTGGGTGCTCCGATGGGCACGATCATAAATTCTTGAATATCGAGGTTGTTGTCGGCGTGGGCGCCGCCGTTAAGCACATTCATCAGCGGCGCCGGCAGCAGGTTGGCAAAGGGTCCACCCAGGTACCTGTACAAAGGCAGGCCCACTGCACTGGCAGCCGCCTTAGCTGTAGCCAAAGAAACTGCCAAGATGGCATTGGCTCCCAGTTGCGACTTGTTGGGGGTGCCGTCCAGATCGATCAGCAACTGGTCGATGCGGGCCTGGTTGAGGGCATCTTCCCCTCGCAGCTCCGACTGGATGGGGCCGAGGATGTTTTCCACTGCCCTCAGCACACCCTTGCCCCCGTAGCGCTTGGGATCCCCGTCCCGCAGCTCGTGGGCCTCAAAAGTGCCGGTCGAAGCGCCACTGGGCACCTGGGCCAAGCCGGTTGCCCCATTGGCTAGGCCCACCAAAGCTTCTAAGGTCGGCTGCCCCCGGGAGTCGAGGATCTCATGGGCGGTAATCCACTCGATGGCCGTTTCCACAGTTGCACCTCAGCAATTGGCTAGACAGTTCTGGCCGAAGCCAGATTGCCAATAGACTAGTGGATTTTTGCCCCCGGATCCCTTTGGCTTCCGGAAAACTTTAATGGGCACAGGCGGCACAGTTGCTTTCGGTCTGAGCTAGGAACAGGCAGGGAGTAGCTGAGAACATAAAGCCCTATCTCCGTCCACAGCTTCAGATGTCTCGACATCTCCTCTGGGCTCCTTACCCCTTGGCTGGGCCAACTCTGGCTTGATTGAAACTAATCTCAAGAAAAAAGAGATTTTTTATCACTAGCTGCCACGGAATCCCTTGCTTAAACCCGGCCCTTCAGGAACAACTACCGCCTACGAGAGCCGCAGCCTGCGAAGTCAATCCAGCTTTTAACAAAACTTAATCCTAAGTATATTGATATCTTTTCTCAAGAAGCTTAGAGTAGACTACAGCTTAAAGTTGAGATTTACTATCAATAATTGGTTGTATGGCTCGAAAGGATGTGTCCGTGCGGCCAGAGGCAGCTCTGGGGCAAAGTCTCTGGCCTTTTCCTAAAAAAGCTTGTTTAGCAACGCAAAAGAGCGGGGATGACAGCGACAACATTGAGGGCAAGAAGGGGGATCTAACTTGCAAAAGTAGATCCCCTAGGGGGCGGGCAACGCCCGTTTGACTGATCTTTTTGGCTGCTGGGGGCGCATGTGGCCCATGCAGCGAAAAATGTTTTGCTGTAGCCGAGAACAGCTCCTGGTGCGTATAGCCCAGAGCCTTCTGCCAGCTTCAGAACAGTGGCGAGCGCGCTCACTCTCCTATGCCCTGGCTAAAGATTTAGACACTTCCCCCATACCTCACTCCCTATTTCAGGTGGTAGCGATTCCAACCCAGAAAGTGTCGGTGCCGATGTTGGTTTGCGCCAGCGAGGATGACCCCATTGTGGATCCCGCTTCGCTCGAGAAGTGGGGAAACCACTTAAAGCCAGGGGATCAAATGTGGTTTTGCCCTGGGGGACGACAGTTTTTTCATTATTCTTTTCCAAGTTTGGTCAATCTGAAAATCATGGATTTTTGGCAGGAATTGCGTAAATTTCAGCCCAGCATGGCCTAAGGCGGCTGGAGTTTTGCGGGATGATGGGCATGGCCGCTCATCCCAACAGGAGAGGGGCTCCGTTTGCAGCCCAGGTCGAGCCCCTGACAATAGAAAAACGGGCAGGGGTGGAAGGAGGCCATTGAGCTTCCGGTAAAATTGATTGGTAGAATAGGGCCAGCCCCCGACGTGGATAGGGAAGGGGCGGGCTTAAGTGTGGGATCCGCGACTATGTTCGACAAACTGCTCTTTCCCATCGACAACTCGCGCGAAACTAGCCACGCCCTGCCCTTGGTGGCGGACATAGCGCAGCGCTACAAGAGCCAGGTCTATCTGCTCTCCGTCCTAGACAGCACGGACCTGAGCCCAGAGCAAGCCGAGCAAGCCCGCCAAAGTATCCACAACTTGCTCAAACAGGCTGAGGCTGGCCTCCAGCAGATTGGCATCCAAAATGTCAAGAGCGAGTATCGCGAGGGGAAGGTTCCTTTTGTCATCTGCGACGTGGCGGACGAGCTGGAGATCAGCCTAATCGTGATGGGATCCCGCGGCATCAGCCTAGCCGAAGGCCGGAAAAACGAATCCGTCAGCCACCGGGTCATCGACCTCTCCCCTTGCCCAGTGCTGGTAGTACCCTGAAGACCAGACCTTCTCTTTCCGGGGAGTGTGTTGAAGTTGTCTCAAAATGTTGCCTTGTGTAACAGCAAGGCCGTTTTTGTTCGTGTTGAGCAGGAGTCTGCTGTACAACGAAGAGCGAGGTAGCCCGGATTACTGGTTACACCCCTGGGAATCGGTATGGAAAATCAAAGTCGTGGTCACAACAAGGCCTCGCAGAGAACCTTCGAGGTGATGCGGCATTTCGCAGAAACCTACGCCAAACGTACCGACACTTTTTTCTGCTCTGATCCTACGATTACGACGGCAGTGATCGAAGGCTTGGCTCTCCACAAAGAGCAGTTGGGCGCTCCGCTCTGTCCCTGCCGCTTTTACGAAGACAAAGAGGCGGAAGTGAAAGCCGGCTATTGGAACTGCCCCTGCGTGCCAATGCGCGAGCGCAAAGAATGTCACTGTATGCTCTTCTTAACCCCAGACAACCCCTTTGCCGGCACCAGCCAAACCCTAGAGGAGGTGCCCCTGGAATACCAAACGAAATAATCGGCCAAGTGCCTGTCATTGGAGGGGACGATCGGGCGGGGAGGGGTGACAAAGATCGGTATAGTCAGAGAATAGCTGGGTAGTTGCTATTCGCAGGAGGAGGAAACTCTTTTATGACTCCCTCACTGGCTAACTTTCTCTGGAGCTTGCTGTACGGCGCAGTGGTGCTGGGGCTTCTCTTCGGCGCCATCGTCTTCGTCAGCCAAAGAGATAGGGTGCGTCGTCGCTGAGTCTCCTGCTCGCCAGGGCTTGTCTGCGGATTGCCCACCGCCCTTTATGATCTAAAGCTGATCTGGCGACATCCCGGGAGCGTTGACCCACCCCCTGCACTACTGGCGGCAAAAAAACCGCTACTACCACGAGGATCTGGAGCGGCTGCACCGCTTCTTCGTTCCCCCAGGCCTGCGCATTCTGGAAATCGGCTCCGGCACCGGATCCCTGCTCAACGCTTTGCAGCCCAGTTTTGGGGTGGGGATTGACTGGGACGCAGAGATTGTTGCCCAGGCGCAGAGGCAGTTTCCCCATCTTCACTTTCGGGTGCAGGATGCCCACACGCTGGACAAGCAGGATCCCATCTTAGCGGAGCCTTTTGACGTTATTTTGCTCGTCAACACCTTGGGCTACCTGGCAGACGTTCAGCAGGTTCTTGAGCGGCTGCGCCGTTTTTGTACCCCGCGCACTCGCCTGATCCTCTCGTACCACAACCCCCTCTGGGAGCCGCTGCTAAGCCTGGCGACCGTCCTCAAGCAGCGCATGCCCCTGCCGGCAGCCAACTGGCTCTCGGCAGGCGATGTGGCCAATTTGCTGCACCTAGCAGGGTACGAGGTCATTCAGCAGGGCAAGCGGCTGTTGTTGCCGCGGCGGATCCCACTGCTTTCGACGCTGATTAACCGCTTCATTGCCCCCTTGCCCGGGATCAACGCCCTTTGTCTAACGGAATACACGATCGCCCGCCCCCAGCCCGATCCCGCCTGGGATCCCCCCCTTGAGGAGCAACCTTCTTGCACAGTGGTGATCCCAGCCCGCAACGAGGCGGGCAACATCCGCCGCTGTGTGCAGCAGTTGCCAGAGATGGGATCCCGCACCGAGATCATTTTTGTAGAGGGGCATTCCAGCGACGACACCTGGGCTGAGATCCAGCGGGTTCAGGACGAATACCAGGGGATCCGCACCATCCAGGCTCTCCGGCAAGAGGGCAAAGGCAAGGGAGATGCGGTGCGCAAGGGGTTTGCCGCGGCCAGCGGCGATGTGCTGATCATTCTCGACGCCGACTTGACTGTCCAGGCGGAAGAGCTCCCCAAGTTTTTCCGCGCGGTGGCCTCCGGGCGGTGCGACTTTGCCAACGGCTGCCGCCTCGTCTATCCCCTGAAACCAGAAGCGATGCCGCGCCTCAACCAGTGGGCCAATCGTTTTTTTGCCGCTCTCCTCTCCCACATTCTCGGCATCCGCATCAAAGATTCCCTCTGCGGCACCAAGGCCCTGTGGCGGGAGGACTATTGGCAGATTGCCAAGCTGCGGCAAGAATGGGGGGATTTTGACCCGTTTGGGGATTTCGACCTGTTGTTGGGGGCGGCCAAGCGCACCCTCAAGATCCTGGACATCCCGGTGCGCTACTTCCCCAGAACCTATGGGCGCTCCAACATCCAACATGTGCGGGACGGGCTGCGGCTGCTGCAGATCTGCGCTTTTGCCCTCAGCCGCTTCAAGGGATCCTGAGCCCTAACCCCTTCAACACGGTTTTGATCCAGACGGGCCGCTTCCCCATCCGGATCCCTGCCCAGCCTCCCAGAAGTTGTTACAATAGTTAGCCATTGAAAAATGCATGGATCAGCCCTGAGAAAAACCGCCACAGGAAAAAGCAATGGGGGAATCCGTGTTGAGCAGGCTCGGCCAATGGATCTCAAGTACTCCCCTACGCTCCCTCGATCGAGCCTATGAAGCTGCCCTGCGCATCAAAGCCATCGAAGACCGCTACTTTCAGGGGGGATCCATCGGCAGCAACGGAAACCACGGCCAAAACACCAGCCGCTACTTTCAGATCCAATTGCGCCAGGAATTGCGTCAAATTGATCTTAGTTTAGCGGAGTTCAGGGCCAGTAGCGTTTTTTCTCGCCTGCCGGATCCCGAGCAAAATGGCAGCGGCCCTCCCTTCTCTTCCGACAAAGATCAGGCCAAAGAGGCCCCCGTCGGCCCTTCTGAAAACGACGGTAAAGACGCTGAAAATGGCCGGCAAAGTCGGGATCCCTCGATTTTGGAAAAGCTGGAGTTTATCGATCAGGTGACCTCGCGCTACAAGCGCCCCGCTGCTCAACCCAGGTCCACCTCCCCTCCGCCCAACTCTCAAGAGCAACCAGAGCCACTGACCTCAAGCCAGCCGGAGCCCTCCGATCCCTCCATCAAGACCAATCTTGCTAAGACAAACCTCGACAACAGCAATGCCCCGGTTGCCTCTAAAACGGCCCTCCTGCCTCGCTCCATCCTGCGTACGGCCAACCAGATCCGCCGTGAGCTGAGTTCGCAGGCAGAAGAAGAGCTGCTCCAGGAGTATCGCAGCCAACGCACGCGCACACTGGTGGCAGTTCGGTTTTTGTTGCTGCTGGCCATTTTGCCGCTGCTTGTCCAGATTTTCTCGAAACACTTCCTGTTCGGGCCGTTGGTGGATCGCTTTCAGCCGCGGGAGCCCACCATTCTGGCTCTGAGCTACGAATTTCAAGAAAAGGCTCTCTCCGAGTTTGAGTTTTTCAAGGAAAAAATAGAGTTTGAGCGGGCTTTACACCACCAATCTCCAGAGCTCGACCTGGAATCCGAAGACCAACTGTCCAAGAAGGCAGAGGAGTTGCTGCAAAAATACAGCCGTAAGAATTTGGAAGGCCTCAAGAACGTCCTTGCCGACGTGCTATCGCTGCTGGTGTTTGGCTGGCTGATCTTCATCGGGCGCGAGGAAATTGAAGTTCTCAAGTCTTTTTTGGATCGCCTGATCTATGGCCTCAGCGACAGTGCCAAGGCTTTCATTATTATTCTCTTCACAGATGTGTTCGTCGGCTACCACTCTCCCCATGGCTGGGAGGTGCTGCTGAGCAGCTTAGCTGCCCACCTGGGTCTGCCAGAAAACCGCAATTTTATCTACGGCTTTATTGCCACTTTTCCGGTTTTCCTCGATACACTCTTTAAGTACTGGATCTTCCGCTACTTGAACCGCGTATCGCCGTCGGCGGTGGCCACCTACCACGCCATGAACGATTGAGGGTTTGCAGTTGCCTTCATCGAGAATCCAGGCCGCTGCCGCCACCATCCACAACCTCAGGGGGAGTTCCCCTCACCCCCGGCCCCTCTCCCTCTGGGAGAAGGGAGCTGGGGATCGACCTAACGAGTTGTTTCGTTGCCCCTGGAAACAGCCCTAATTTGAGTTCCCTGAGTTAGCTGCGCACGCGCAAGGACTGGCGATGGCAAAACCCGCAGACCAACCAACGCTCCAGTTCGGCGGCAGGGGCGGGGCAGCCACAGGCAGGGCAAGGGAACAGGTTTTGCTGAGTTTGTCTCTGTTTCACCAGTCGGGCCCAACGTTCGAAAGCGGCTTTAGCATCGGCGGGAGACGGCCGTGAGCCGGAGCGGCGAGCGGTTGCAGGCTGCTTTTGGGCTGGGGTTGCAGATGAGATGGGGTAAAACTTGCCTACCAACTCCGCATCAGGGTGGGGAGCGGACGGGCTGGATCCCTCGTGCCAAGCGCCGGGGCTGAAGCGAATGTCGCTGAGAGGAGGGTGCAGGCGGCTGTTGAGTTTCCTGAGAATGAGCTGGCGCTGCAGAGTTAAGTTTTGCGCCCAGGACGGGGTAGAGGTGGCCACCTGTAGCACCTGGCGGCGCAGGTTGAGGGGATAGGTTTGCGCTGCTACCGCCTCTCCCACCACTTCCGGCCAGAGCTGTCTTAGGAGCTGCATTTGCTTCAGTTCAGCCCAACACGGATGGCTGCCAAAGCTACCCAGTGCCTCATCTAACCGTTGCAGCATGGTGTCGCTCAGGAAACGCCATTTTGGTCTTCCAACGATTTTGCCGCTTCGCTGAGGGCGGACTGAATGGAAGCGGCATCGGGCAGGGAACGGGATCCGCCGTTTTGACTGGGGGGAGCAAATCCTTCGAGGCTGCGAATGTGAATATCTTGCTGGGGGAAGGGGATGCGGATCCCACGCCGGCGAAACTCTGCTTCGATGGCAAAGTTCAGCTCGCTGATCAAGACAAATTGATCCTGGGGCCGGTTGATCCACACCAGCAGCTCAAAGTTGAGGGAAGAGGGGCCAAAAGACTTGAGCCACACCTGCGGGGCGGGGCTGCTCAGTACCCGCGGATTTTCCTTGGCGGCGCTGAGCAGGGCTTCGGTGACCAAGGTGGTATCGGAGCCGTAGGCCACGCCCACGGGAATGTGGATGCGACAGCGGGGATCCCGGTAGCTCCAGTTCACCACCTTCGACTCGGTGAAGCGGGAGTTGGGCACGATTACAAAGATGCGATCCAAAGTGCGCAGGACGGTGGCCCGCGGGCCAATGCGCTCCACGGTGCCGAGCAGGTTGTCCACTTCCACCAGATCCCCGACTTGGATGGGGCGCTCCAGCAGGATGGCGATGTAGCTGATGTAGTTGTTGGAGAGGTTTTGCAGACCAAAACCGATCCCCAAACCCACCGCCCCGGCAATCACCGCCAGGGATCCCAAATTGAGGCCACTGAAGGGCAAGACCAAGAGGATCCCGAACAGGGTGAGGATGTACTTGAAGATGGCCGTTGTAGACTCCTGGGTGCCCAGATCCAGTCCCAGCCGGCTCAGAAACCGCTGCTTAAAGCCAACGCTGACGTAGTGGGCAACGGTGAAGACCAAAGCGGCCAGCACAAAAAAGACCAGCAAGCTGGCGATGGAGACGCTGGAATTGGGCAGCGGTTGGGTGAGGACGCCCAGCGCCGTGGCCACCACGCGCCCCAAGCCCAGGTAAAAAGCGCGCTGAAAAGGCCGCAGGGCAGGTATAAAGCTGATGCCGCGATCCAGAGAGATGCCGGCAATGAGAATTGCTCCCAGGCCTCGCAGCAGCACCCCTGCGATGTCGATCCAGCTCCCCCAGGCCGGGTCGGCCTTGAGCTCCAACCAACTTTGCAGGCGGACGAGACTGCGGTCGAACAGCCGCCAGAGAAAGAACCCCACTGCCACGGTGGCCAGCCCGGCCAGGATGGTGAGCATCAGCACGCGCGGATCCTGCGCCCGCTGCAGATCCAGCCGATCCTGCCGGTACTCGGCAATGGCTTGCTCCAGCCGCCGCGCCCAAGTGTTGGCCACCAGACGCACGTCGTTGAGGCTCACCTGGCCCAGCGGCACCCTGCGCTCGGCGGCGGCGTCGGCATAGGTGACGGTAAACAGATACCGCTGGGTGGCCTCAAAGCGACCTCTTTCTCCCAGGCGGAGGACGTACTGGCCGTTGGCATCCTGGGCCACCCGTACCTCCGGCTCTGGCAACTGGCCTTCTTCCAAGAAGCGCTCAATGATTGCCCGCACGTTGTCGGCCCGCACATCGCTGGGGTATTCTGCCGTCTGCAGGCGAAACACCGGAATGTTCCCCACCAAGACTTCTGTGCCCTCTTGGCCGGTCAAGGGGATCCGCAGTGGGCTAGAGGTCGGGGAAGGGGATCCCTCAAGAGTTGGCGCTTCGGCAGGAGTGGGGTGGGAAAAGCCGGGATCCCGCAACTCGAGGGCTTGGGCCACCGGGATCCCAGCAGCCTTGGAGACCGGAGCGGGCAGGAGCCAGAGGCCAATCCCGGCTATCAGCCCCACCGCCAGGGCCGCTCCCTTCAGCAGGACAGAGTCTCGAATGGCTCGTTGGACCCGAACGCCCATTGTCTTGGGGATCCCTAGGATGCTGCTGTAAGCCTATGGTGGCATAAGCAAATCCCGATTTTGGCCGATCCAAGCGAGGACCTTAAGTGCTCTGATGGTGGCCCAAAAGGCGTTGGCGCAGCTTTTTAATTTGGTCTCGCAGTTGCGCAGCTTCTTCAAATTCCAGGTTTTTGGCCGCTGCTTTCATCTTCAGTTCCAGTTGGCCGATCAGCTCTGGAATCTCCGAAAGAGGGATTTCGTCTGCAACTGGAAAGGCTTTTTCCAGGTCTTGGCTGTTGAGTTTGCGGGAGATGGCCAAAAAAGACAGAATGGCGTTGCTGTTTTTCTTAATAATGGGCTTAGGAGTGATGTTGTGTTGGCGGTTGTATTGCAATTGAATCTCCCGGCGGCGCTGGGTTTCGGCGATGGCCCGGGCCATGCTGCCGGTCAGGGTGTCGGCGTACATCACCACCGTGCCACGGACATTGCGCGCTGCTCGCCCGATCATCTGAATCAGGGATCGCTCCGCCCGCAAAAATCCCTCTTTATCCGCGTCCAAAATGGCCACCAAGGAGACTTCCGGCAAATCCAACCCTTCCCGCAACAAATTGACCCCTACCAGTACGTCAAAAGCTCCTTCGCGAAAATCTTGTAAAATTTCGATCCGCTCAATTGAGCTGATCTCGGAATGCAAATAGCGAACCCGGATCCCGCGTTCTTGCAAGTATTCTGTGAGATCTTCGGCCATGCGTTTGGTGAGGGTGGTCACAATGACCCGTTCCGGGAGGCCCTGCTGCGAACGTTCCAATCGCAGGTAGATCTCTCCCAACAAATCCTCCACCTGCCCGGCTGTGGGGCGGACATGCACTTCCGGATCCACCACCCCGGTGGGCCGAATGACCTGTTCTATAACCCGACCGGTGCCCGGCACATAGAACTTCAGGGTTTTGCCGTTTTCCACCACCGTTTCAAATTGGGCTCCGCTTTGCTCCAGTTCCCAGTTGCCGGGCGTGGCGGAAACAAAGACGCATTGGTGGACTTTGGCCCAGAACTCCTCGGCTTTGAGAGGGCGGTTGTCGAGGGCGCTGGGCAGGCGAAACCCGTGATCCACCAGCACCTGCTTGCGGGCGCGATCCCCATTGTACATGCCGCGGATTTGCGGCACGGTGACGTGGGATTCGTCCACCACCAAGAGCCAATCGTTGGCCTTGAAATAGTCCACTAAACAAGCAGGCGGCTCCCCTTCCTTGCGCCCCGTCAGGTGCCGAGAGTAGTTTTCGATGCCGTTGCAATAGCCCACCTCCCGCAGCATTTCCAGGTCGTAGCGGGTGCGCTGTTCTAGCCGTTGGGCTTCCAGTAGCTTGCCTTGTTTGCGAAAGAAAGCCAGTTGCTCCTCCAGCTCCTGCTCAATGTTGAGGATCGCCTGCTGCAACTGGGCTTCTGGCGTTACAAAGTGGCGAGCCGGGTAGACTCTGAGGGCGCTGAGGCTGGTCAAAATCTCACCTGTAACCGGATCAATCAGGCGAATGGCCTCGATCTCATCGCCAAAAAATTCAATGCGGATCACCCGATCTTCATACGCCGGCACAATTTCCAGCACATCGCCCTTGACGCGAAATCGCCCCCGCGCCAGCTCCAGGTCGTTGCGCTCGTACTGAATGCCGGCCAGATCCCGCAAGACCTCCCGCTGGTTGATCTCCTGGCCGACTTGGAAGGGGATGGAAGCCTTCAGGTATTCCTCCGGCATGCCCAAGCCGTAGATGCAGCTTACCGAGGCCACCACGATGACATCTCGCCGTTCAAATAGAGAGCGGGTAGCGGAGTGCCGCAACATGTCGATCTCATCGTTGATGGAAGAAGACTTGGCGATGTAAGTATCGGTGCTGGGCACATAGGCTTCCGGTTGATAATAGTCGTAATAGCTGATGAAATATTCGACGGCATTGTAGGGAAAAAGCTCTCGCAGCTCGTTACACAGTTGGGCGGCCAAGGTTTTGTTGGGAGCCATCACCAAGGTGGGCCTGCCGACTTGCTGGATAGTATGGGCAATGGTAAACGTTTTGCCGGTTCCGGTTGCCCCCAGCAGGGTTTGAAAGCGATGGCCCTCTAAAATCGACTTCACCAAGCCGGCAATCGCCTTGGGTTGATCCCCCGTGGGCTGATAGGAAGAAACCAGTTGAAACTCCGACATAAGTCTATCCGTTGATCTTTTGAGGATCCATGGTTGAGTGTTCTGGTTAAGACTTTTAATTTAGACAACTGGGCAGTTACAGCCTGCTTGGCCAGAACCTATATCGTCCCATAAGCTAAAACCTTTGTCAGTGGAGTTTCCGTCGGTGCGCTGGATCTCCTGACGAAAGAGCAAGCTGTAGTTGAATTCGGCGGCTACACCTCACAGGCTGTAAATTTGTCCATCGATTAGCAGATGGGTAATGCCTTTCTTCTGCAATTGTGGGCGTACAATCTCCAGAATGTATCCGGGAAATTGGATGACCCGGTAGGGCGGATAGGTGTTGCTGCCACGACGGCTCATCTCGGAAAAGCGCCGAGCCACCTTGTGGTTGTCGAAAATGGGCAGCGTATTGGCGTTTTCGATCCCCTCTACGGGCAGGGATCCCAGCCCCAGAAATTCCTTGAGGGGGCGGGTGGTCAGCTCTTGGTAGCGATCCACCACAACATAACAGGTCTCAGGCAGGTCGAGCTTCTCTAGGGGGAGTACTTGGATGTGATGGACGGGATCCGCCAAGGGATCTTCTGAGGGCACCGCTGCCGCGTCGTCTAAAAAATCGTCGGCATCCTCTTCTTCGTCGTCATCGTCTTCTTCGTCTTCCAGGTCGTTGTCCTCGTCGTCTTCTAGGTCTTCTTGAAGCTCGGCTACGAGCTGGGCCGGCAATTCTTCGGGGGCCAGTTCTGCCACCGTGGCCGTCCTGTCCTCAGGGATCCGCTCCCCTTCGCTGACATCGCTGAGATCGGAGGCGTCGGCAGCCCCCTGTGGGGGCAAGACCTGTTGCCCCTCCATGCCGTCCAGGGGAAGGGTGGGTTCCTCGCCCGTGTCTTTGCGGCGAGCTGCTGAGCGTTTGAGCTGGATCAGCCGCTGGTACTCGTCGGCAGCGATGTTTTCCTTGAGGACACGGGTGATGGTGGTAACGCTTACCCGAAATTGCTCGGCCAATTCGGCGGCAGTGGCTGCCGAGCCGCGGTAGGTGCTAACAATTTGCTGTTGTTCTTGTTCTGAAAGTTTGCTGCGGCCCATCGCGGTTATCCCATCCCAAAACTTGGACTCATGGGCAGGCGGCGGTTGCCCGACACAGCCGGTTGAGGCCGGCGGCCAGCGCTTCCCGCTCTAGTTCCTTGCCGATGAAGACAATTTTTGACCAACGCGGCTCATCGGGATCCCACTCCCGCTCCAAGAAGAGGGTCTGTCGTCGGCCCACCTGATGAAAGATAACCCGCTGCGGCTCGTCCGCAACCCACAGCACCCCCTTGGCGCGAAAAATCGTCTCCGGCAGATCCTGCAGCCAATCGCGGAAGGCCGCCAGATCCAGCGGTTGCTGCAGTTGAAAGCTCAGAGATTGGATCCCGTCTTCTTCCAGATGGTGACTGGGGTGAGCGTGACCTTCAGCCTCGGCAGCGGAGAGCTTGGGATCCCACAGCTCTGGGCGAAAGGCGTGCACATCCAAAATGCGGGCCAGGGGCACCTGGGCGTGGGTGGTGGGCAGACAGGGAGCGTCGGGGTTGTAGCGACGCAGATCTAACAGGATCTTCTCTTGTTCGGCTGGGGTGATCAAATCTACCTTGTTCAGGAGCAAGATGTCGGCGCTGCTGATCTGGTGGGCGGTAGTTTGGGACCGCTGGAAGTTGCGCCAGTACTCGGCCCCATCCACCAGGGTCACCATCCCATCCAGGCGCAGCTCCTCGTGGAAGGTTCTCTGTACAAACAGCTCGGCCACCTGCCTGGGATCCGCCACGCCGCTGGTCTCCACCACCAGGTAGTCCAACGCCTGGGCATGCTGAAGCAGCTCGCGAGCCGCCCGTTCGAGATCCTCCCGCACCGTGCAGCAGAGACAGCCGTTGCTGAGCTGCATCAGCCCTCCTTGGGGCATGTTGACCAGTTCGCCATCGATGGAGATCTCGCCAAACTCGTTGAGGATAACCCCGATGCGCAGCCCGTGTTCCTCCTGCAAGATGCGCTTGAGCAGCGTGGTTTTACCACTGCCCAAAAAGCCCGTCAAAATTGTAACCGGAAGCTGAGCTTTCATACATTCATTACATATCAATCACTCAAGACTCAATCGACAAGCGGCCAACAAACCCTTTTCTCAGGTTCTCTGGAGGCTCTACTAGCTTAGCTCCAGGGCCAGTTTTCCAGGATCTGGACTGAATGGCGGCGCTGCTGGGATCCCTAAGCCAGCAGGTTCGGGTGGACGAGGTGGGCATGCAATCCACCTACCCCGTCTGGGTGGGCTGCGCCGGCAGATCCGCTGGGCCGATGTCGAGCGCCTTGACCTCGCTCCACCAGCCAGGGGGGCCTGTTGACACTCCCACCGTCTAAAGGCGGGGGATTCTTACGCAGTCCACAAAAGAACCCGCAACGGCGTTGTCAAAGCGCCTCTAGACAGTTCCTTAACGCAAAGCCCCAAGGTTCTGCTGACTTTCTTAAGCAGGTTGGCGGCAGCATTTGCCTCAGCCCAGAGGGTCTCCACCCGTCGGGTTTTTCACCATAACTAGGTAGCTCATCTCCATCTAGGAAGCTTGCCTGCGAGCTGTACGCCTCCTCTACCTCAATAAACTCCATGCCATAATGCTGACATAATTGCACGATACGCTCCTTGAACCGACCTGTTGGGACGAAAACAAAGTTTTGGTTAAAACCGCATTCTTGTTTTTGTTCTTTGTTCCAACCTAAGTAAGCGATAGTGCGAGAGGAAAGTCAACGGTACAATCACTACAACCATGGTGTGGGGCTAGCGGTTGTTTATCTTATTTTTTGGCCAAAGAGTAAGGAAAGAGGTCTTGGTGGGAGAAGTCAGGAAGAGGTTGTTTGAGCTATGAAACTATATCAACGACCCCCATCATGGGTAAGCGACTAAAGTGGCTAGCGGGCTTTTCCGCCCCGCACTCAAGTGCGGGGCTACCCAGCTATCCTTTTGTGTACTACCTGGTCAGCGGCCCTATGTCCAGCCTTGGATGGACAGGCTGCTGGGGGTTTGCCCTGTTGCTCTTGCTCTGGATGGGATCCTGGCCTTCTGGGTTTGGATGGGGAGCTAGCTCCAGCGGGGCAAGTAGCAGGAAAAATCCTGTTTTTTAACAAACCGAAAGGGCCCGGAAAGGGATCCCCAGACCACCTGATCTGTTTCGGGATCGCGCCCCTGATCCAGGCTGTGGAAGTAGTCGGCCCCGATTTCAAACTCGCTATAGAGGTAGGTGGTTCTGCCCTTGCGCTCGACGATACAGCCCTTGCCGGGTACGCTGCGGCCCCGGTAGCAGGATCCCGTCCATTCCACCTGAACCGCGCAGCCGGGCAAAAGCTCCAGCTCTGCCGCCGCCAGGCTGGCCAGTTTTCCCAGATCTCGGCCAGCACATTTGTAGGCCTCCGGGGATCCCAGGGCGTAGTTTTGAATGCGGATCCCGTCTGGCGTCTCGAAAAGGTGGATGACCCGCTGCCGGTAGGGCTGGTCGGGGTAGATATCGTACAGTTGCTCCACGTAAAACCCTATCCCCTGAAACACCGACCACGGCAGAGGGCATTGGTAGACGTGAATGTTGGCGAACCAGACCGGCTCGGCTATAGCCTGGTGCAGATTGTTGAAATGTCCGGCCATCCAGGTGGCCAGTTGGGCCAGTTGCGGCGAAACCGACATAGCGCAAGTGACATACTCCCGTCTCTCACCCTAAAGCGCTCTGCGCCGCTGACGCGAACGGGTAGAGAGCAGGCTTCTCGCTTCGAAGGACTCCGTTCCGCTAGCGCGAACGGGGAGCTATTGCAAGAACCCTCTGCAAGCAGCCACGGAATGCCCTATCGCAGGGCTGTACCAGATTCCGGCAACGCCGTTTTGTACAGCCAATCTGATTTTACGATATTTTTTGCGGGGGTGGCTGTATCCCGACCCTGACTGCCCCCCAATCGGATATAGGGGGGTACAGGGCGGGGCTTATCCACCCCCGCACCCCCAGAAGCGTAAGCGTGCAAGCCTATTATCCGGGACGGCAGGCCCGCTTGCCAAAACCAGCTCTAGGGATCCAGTTTGGCCGACAGGCTAGAGTAGAGAAGCTCGATCCCCTCCGCTTGGGATCCGATTTGCCTTTCAATGGATTTGCGAACGGCGCTATGTCTGCCCCACCCCTTCCCCTGCTTGGGCAATCCCTAGCTGCCTTGAAAGACTGGGCGGTTGAGCAAGGGCAGCCGGCCTACCGCGGCCAACAACTGCACACCTGGCTCTACCACAAAGGGATCCGCTCCCTGCAGGAGGTGACGGTCTTTCCCAAGGCCTGGCGCGAGGCGCTGCAAGAGTATCCCGTGGGGCGCTCCCAGGTGGTGCAGCGGATAGAATCCCGCGATGGCACGGTCAAGTTTTTGCTGCAGTTGGCGGATGGGGAGTTGATCGAGACGGTGGGGATCCCGACCGCCAGGCGGCTGACCGTCTGCGTTTCCTCCCAGGTGGGCTGCCCCATGGCCTGCAACTTCTGCGCCACCGGCAAGATGGGCTACCGGCGCAACCTCAAGCTGCACGAAATCCTGGATCAGGTGTTAACGGTGCAGGAGGACTTTGGCCGCCGCGTCAGCCACGTGGTTTTCATGGGCATGGGGGAGCCCCTGCTCAACCGCGACACCGTGGTGCAGGCCATTCGCAGCCTCAATCAGGATATTGGCATCGGCCAGCGGCACATCACCCTCTCCACCGTGGGCGTGCCCCGCCAAATCCCCTGGCTGGCCCAGCAGGATCTGCAAATTACCCTAGCCGTCAGCCTGCACGCCCCCAACCAGGAGCTGCGGCAGCAGTTGATCCCTTCCGCAGCCCACTACCCCCTGGACGCCCTTATTCAAGATTGCCGCGACTACATGCTCTGCAGCGGGCGGCGGATTAGCTTTGAGTATACGCTGCTGGCCGGGGTCAACGACCTGCCCATCCATGCCCGCCAACTGGCCCACCTGCTGCGCCAGGCCAGCCAGGCGGGGGCCCGCCTGCACGTCAACCTAATCCCATACAACCCCATTGCCGAGGCCGACTATCAGCGCCCCCACCCGACGCGGGTGGCGGAGTTCGTCCGCCTGCTTGAAGAACACCACGTGCAGGCCAGCGTGCGCCAAACCCGCGGTCTGGATAGCAACGCTGCCTGTGGCCAGTTGCGGGGATCCTTTTTGCGCGCTTCCCCTGAGCCGGCCCCTGGCCGTTCCTAGGCGCTGCCGGCTCTAGAGAGGTCTTTTGCCGCCGCCGGAGCGGGATCTGGGCTTTGGGGGAGCCAAACGCGGAAATGGGTCCATCCTTCCAGGCTGCTGACGGAGATCCGGCCCCCCATGTGCTCCACCAGTTGCTTGACCAGGGACAGCCCCAGGCCGGTGCCGCCGTGCTTCCAGCGATCCGACTGCGGGATGCGGTAGAACTTCTCAAAGATGCGGGGCAGCTCCGCCTCTGGGATCTCGCTGCTGTTGCTGCAGACGAAGAGGATCCCTTCTCCTTCCTGGGCCACCCGCAGGTGGATGGATCCCTCGGGGGCGGTGTACTTGATGGCATTGTGCAGCAGCTCGCGCAAAATGCGGCCCAGAGCCGTGGGATCCGCCTCAAGGGGTGGGATCCCCTCTTCTAGGCGCAGTTGCAAGTTCTGCTTTTTGCCCTGGGCTAGAGGCTGGGCTGCCGCCACCAGATCCCGCAAATAGTGCGGCAGGAAGATCTCTTCCGGCTGGAGCAGATACTTCTCGGCTGCCAGTCGCTGCATGTCCAGCAGGTCGTTGATGAGATCAATTTGTCGGTTGCATTCTTTGAGAGCGATGGCAAAATAGTGCTGCTGTTTCTTAGGGTTATCGCAGGCTATTTGCAGCATCTGCAGGGCCATGCGCACGTTGGTCATGGGGGTGCGTAGCTCGTGGGAGACGGTACTCAAGAAATCATCCTTGAGCAGGTTGAGCCGCTCCAATTCCTTCACTTGGGCCCGGGTCTCCTCGTACAGACGGGCCTGGCGCAGGGCCAGGGCGCACAGGTTGACCACCTGATAGGCCAGTTGTCTCTCGGCTTCGGAAAACTCCTGCTGCCGCTCCAACAGCAAGAGCCCCAGCCGCTCTTGGTGGTTTCGAAGGGAGCAGGCCAAAAGCTGCACCCAGTGCCCGCCTTTTTCCTTTTGACAACAGCAGTGGACTTCCCAGGGCTGCTCGAGAAAAGCATGGGAGTGCAGCAGGTGCACCAGCTCAGGGTCGTTGAGATAGACGGGATCCGCCTCCTCCGGAAACGAGCAAGCCGGGATCCAGCCTGAGCCCCCGGCGCCGGTCAAGAGAATGTGGCAGCCGCTTAGGTGGAGGGCTTCGGCCAGGCTCTTGACCACCTCTTCCAGGATCTCCCCCTCGTTGAGGCTGGCCACCATCTGGCCGCTGAGGGAGCGCAGCACCGCCTCAAAGCACAAAGCCTGCTGCAGCTTAGCGGTGCGCAGCGCCACTTGCGCTTCCAGCTCGCGGTTGAGGGCTTCTAGCTGCTGCTGGGCCCGCTTTTGCTCGGTGATCTCCCGCCCCACCGCCAGGATCTCCACCAATTGGCCTTGGCTGTCGAAAATGCCCTGACCCACCCAGCTCACCCAGCGGGACTGGCCACTTTCGCCGGGGTACTCCCGCTCGCTGCGGTAGAAAGGACGTTCAGGCGTAAGAGCCGCAAGAGACTGCAGCACCGCCTCCCGTTCTTGCGGCGGCAGAGAGTCCACCCAGCGCCTGCCTATTGTTTCTTCTGCCGAACAACCAAAAAAGCGCAGGTAGGCAGGGTTGACATAGGTAATGCGGCTATCGGGCAAAGAGCGACAGATCAGCTCCGTCTGCTGCTCCACCACAGCGCGGTACTGCTGCTGCTGTTGCCAGAGGCGATCCAACAGCGCCTGTTGGCTGGCCGCCGCCTGTTGCCAAGCCTTGGCCAGGGTCTGCACCTCCCAGATGGGGCCGGGATCCACAGGGGGCCAGGCCGGGATCCCAGTTTGCACAAATTGCTCCGCTATTTGGGTCAGGCGGCGCAGCGGGCGAGAGAGGGCTTCACTGAGGAGGATCCCAGCTCCCAGAAAGCCCAGCAGCAGCCCCCCGCCCAAGAGGGCCGCCTGCTGAGTGCTGCGATAGACAGGGGCGAGAAGGATCTCCTCCGGGATCCCCTGTACGAAATAGAAACTCAGCCCCCCTTCATCCTGAATGGCCGTCACCTGTGCCAGATAACGGATCCTGTCCACCCTAAGGCGCAGCAGCCCTTGTGAGGCCGCCATCTCCCAGGATCCCACCTGCGCTTGCACAGCCAGCAGCAGCGGGTGGGGGGAGAGCTCCTCCGTGCCGGCCACCACCTGGCCCTCTTCATCCAGCAACCAGCTCACCCCCGGATACCCCAAGCTGACCTGCAGATCTTCCAGAAAAGCCTGCAGTTGCTGAGCCGAGAGAGCAGCCACCAGGCTGCCGTAAACCCCGCCCTCCCCATCCGCCAAGGGCAGCGCCGTCAGGACCAGCCGCTCCGGCCTTTGATGGGGAGACTCGACAAAAAAGTTGCTCACCACCCAGGTACGGCGGGCCCCTTCCTGTTGCAGGACTGCGGGAAACCTAGACAGCCGCCGCAGATCCACAAAGCCCAATTGCCGCGTCAAGCCGGTGGGATCCCCGCTTTCCGGATCCCGTTGGCGGCCTTGGACGGATCCCGGCTTCAGGCCCGGCGTGTGGTAAGTCCAGATCGAGCCATCGGCGTGGCGGCGGGCCGTGATAAACCCCCCCTGCTCAGAGACAAAGCCGACATAGCTCAGCTCGGGAAACTGCTGCAACTGGCGGGCAAAATACGCTTCCAAGACTTCCAGATCGCGAGGCTGAGGAGCGGCCAGATTGGGCAACAGCCCCCAGCGCACCGCTCCCTCAGTGAGGGCATTGACCTGCAGGGGGGCCTGCAGATACCGGTGTAGGTTCTCCTCGGCTCGGTGGTTAACCTCACGCTTCAGGTGCTCGGCCAACTGCAGCGCCATCTGCCGCCCGGCTCGCCAGGAGAGGTAGCTCACCCCGCCCGCCCCCCCGGCCACCGCCAACAGCAGCGGCAACAGCAGCGCCACCTGCAAAGGGATCGACCGAGAAGCCAGGGAGGGCAAGCGCATCCGGGAAGCAATCGAGGAAAATAGCATGGGATCCCTAGGCTTGAGGAGGTTCTAGCGCTCGCTGCACAGCGCCGAGGACAACTTCGGCACCCATGGCCAACAGCGCCACCGGGATCGCCCCCACCAGCAGGATGGCGGTGTCGTAGAGGGCAAACCCCAGCGTGATAAAGCTGCCCAGCCCGCCCGCCCCGATAAAGGCCGCCAACGTGGCGCTGGCAACCACCTCGATAGTAGCAGTTTTAACGCCGGCCAAGATTACCGGCAACGCCAAAGGGATCTCCACATAGCGCAGCACCTGGGCAGGGGTCATGCCCATGCCCAAGGCGGCTTCGCGTAGGGCCGGATCCAGGCTGCGGAAGGCCACGTCGGTGCTGATTAAAATGGGGGGCAAGGCCAAGATCGTCAGGGCAATGGCCGCCGAGCGGAAGCCAAGGCCAAAGTAGGGAATGGCCAAAAACAAAATCGCCAAGCTGGGGATCACCCGCAAGCTGCTAAAAGCATTGATCACCACCAGAGAAACCACCTGCGAGCGGGAGCTGCCAAAACCCAGCGGCAGACCCACCAGCAACGCGATCCCCAGCGGCACCGCCACCAGTTGCAGGTGTTGGAGGAAAGCTTGAAGTAGCAGGTCGCTGTTGCTTTGAGCATAGTCCAAGGAGCGGGCCAGGAGGCTCATCGAGAGCATGACTCTAGTCAATGATATGCTGGACTATACTGAAAATAATGTACAATATGTTCAGTATGGCTGCTTGGTATGGCTAGGTATGTAAAACCGAGAGAAGCGGCGGATTATTTTGGGGTGTGTCTCCACACCTTGAGGCGATGGGAACAGAAAGGCTGGATCAAAGCAATACGTACTCCATCTGGTAGGGCAAGAAGGTATGACCTCGACAGCTACATCAGAACGCCAAAGAAAGCCAAACGAGTCGTTTTGTACGCCCGAGTCAGCA
>NZ_JANSHO010000089.1:0-40615 GCF_047502635.1 Synechococcus sp. RC10B2 | reverse complement strand
AGTGGCTAGCGGGCTTTTCCGCCCTGCACTCAAGTGCGGGGCTACCAAGCTATCCCTTTGTGTGTAGGGGCGTCTTGACAGCGCCTTCGCGATTCCGGTTGTGGACTGCGTGAGAATTCCCCGACTTGAGTCGGGGGAGTGTCAAAAAGCACTTGGCGTGGATGCCGAGGCTTGTGTCGCCGTTTTTTAGTTAAGAAAAAGACGCGAGCTCTCGGAAAAAAGCGCGTAGAGTCGCAGAGCTCCTAGGATTGCCCCTTCCCTGGAGAGGGAGGATAAAGCAAGGCTTCCAGCTCCTGTAGAGCCTGCTCTAGATTGTCGTTGACGATCACGTAGTCGAATTCGTCTTTGGCATCCAATTCTTTGCGAGCCTGTTGCAGACGGCGTTGGATGCTGGCTTCAGAGTCTTGTCCGCGTTCGCGAATGCGGCGTTCGAGCTCTTCTAGCGAGGGAGGAGACAGGAAGATGCGAATGGCATCGGGACACTGTTGTCTCACCTGGCGGGCCCCGGCCAGTTCAATTTCCAGAAGCACATCCTGACCCTGGCTGAGTTTTTGGAACACGATCTCGCGGGGAGTGCCGTAAAAGTTACCTGCGTACTGGGCCCATTCCAACAACTCATCGGCTTCAATCAGGTTGAGGAACTCCTCGCGAGTGCGGAAGTAGTAGTTGACGCCTTCCTGTTCCCCAGGGCGGGGGGGGCGGGTGGTTACCGAGACAGAAAAGTACAGCTCAGGGTGGCGCTGGCGCAATTGGCTGACCAGAGTGCCTTTGCCCACCCCACTGGGCCCTGTCAAAACCACCAGGCGACCGCGAGTGGCAGGAGGCCGAGGGGCTTCCTGTTGCTGCAGGCACTCAGGGGGAGTTGGCGAGGAGAGCGTAGTGGAAGAAACTGCCATAGGCGGAGAGCGACAAAGGACGGCTGGACAGTTGGCTGGTTTGGTTTGTTTTAGGATATCTCACTCTCGGCCTCGCAGGCTGCTTGTGAGGCCCTTACTCAGGTTCCTCCGGCGCACCGACTTTGGCAGTAAGGAAGCGGTTGGCAACGGTTTCCGGCTGAATGGCCGAGAGGATGACGTGCCCGGAATCGGTGATGATTACGGCGCGGGTGCGGCGACCGTAGGTCGCGTCCACCAACTGGCCTCTTTCGCGGGCGTCGCTAATGATGCGTTTGATGGGAGCTGACTCAGGACTGACAATGGCGATAACGCGCCCGGCGGCGACGATATTGCCAAAGCCGATGTTGATTAGGCGAGTATCCATGGTTAATCAGCCAATCTAGCGCCTGTCCGGCCAGCAGCCTTCATCTGAATGCGCGGGACACCCCACCGTCTATACGGTGGGGAGCGATAGCGCCTAATATAACCAGCATGACCCAAGTCCTGACTATCTTCTGCAAGCTCAAGGTATCTGCCTCGCAAGCCACAAAGCTGGATGCAACTTTGGATGCCTTTGCCCAGGCCTGTCAACCAAAACACGCCAGAGAAGATAACCAACGCTCTTCAGCTTCAGTCTCTGAGCGACCGCGAAATCCATGCACGGTTTGGGCTGTCCAGCAACTTGGCTGTGCAGGTATGTAGGTCCATCCCCCCGTATACGGGGGGTGTGGAGGGCGGTTGGAGCCGGGTAGTTTACCCTTTTTCCCAAGAAAGTGCAGGTATTAGGCAGCAAGCCGTTCTATGGCTACTGGAAATGGCTTTCTCCTCAGAGAAGCAAAGCCTTGTCAACGTCTGCGCTGGCGACGAGGAGGCCCCTTGCGTTTGCAAATTCTCGGTGGCGTTTTGCTTAGCAAGGCTGGATTCCGCTTTTGAGCTCTAGAGCACGCCGTTGAAGGTAAAGCTGCCGCTGCCCAGCCGCTCCTGGCGATCGAAAACGCTGATGGTGAGTTGATGGGATCCCGTCTGGGTGACGGTAAAGCGGCTCTGGGGCAGGGTAAGCCCTGTTACGGTACAGGCGGTGGCTCCAACGAAGCAGCCGGGCAATTGGGAAGCGTCGAAAGCCCCTAGGGTTACAAAGTTGCCCAGGGGAGTGGTGACGGCAGCCAAGAAAGCGTTGGATCCGCGGATCCCGGCAGGAGCCTCGACGCGGAAGGAGACGACAAAGGTGGGGGTTTGCCCTACGGGGACGGTGCGGGGCGAGAGATCGGTGATGGTGAGAGAAGGAGGAGGGAGGGGCGTCGGCAGGGGCAGGGGGCTGCTGCTGGTCGTCTCCCCGCATCCCGCCAAAACGACGCCCAGGAGCCACAGCAGGGGGATCCGTCTGTTCAGGAGTTGGGCAGGCTGCATAGGTTTCCGTTACCTTCAAATGAGCTGGGTTGCAAGTCTTCTCTTGGCAGAAAGGGAGGGTTCCTCCTATCCTCCCCTGCCCAGGGCTTTGGCTCCATTGTGGCGGGAGGGTCTCGACGGAGCCAGTCCTTGGAAAGGAGAAAACCTGGCTAGAAGCAGCCTGAGCTCCTTCGCCTATTCCTCTTGCAGGAGCTTTTGGCAGGCATTGGCAATGGCCCAGTCTTCCTGGGCTGAGATGACCAACACCCGCACCGGAGCATCAGAGGTGCTGATGTCGCAGTTGCGCGGGGATCCGGCGTTGAGAACTGGGTCGATCTGGATCCCCAAAAAGCCTAGGTTGGCACAGGCTGCGGCCCGTACCGGCGCCGCGTTTTCCCCGATGCCGCCGGAGAAGACCAAAGCATCCAGCCGATCCAGGCTCATGAGCATGGCCCCAATCTGGCTGCGCAGGCGGTGGATGAAGAGGTTAAAGGCCAGCTCGGCGCGGGCATGGCCTGCCTGCATGGCTTCCAGGATCACTCGCATGTCGCTGCTGAGGCCGGACACGCCCTGCAAGCCCGATTCCCGGTTCAAGATCCGATCCAGCTCCTCCACGTCCATGCCCCGGCGCAACTGGTGGATGAGGATCCCCGGATCCACCGAGCCGGAGCGGGATCCCATCATCAGGCCCTCCAGGGGGGTGTAGCCCATGGTGGTGTCGACGCTGTGGCCCCCGCGAATGGCCGCCAGAGAACAGCCATTGCCCAGGTGGCAGGTGATGAGCTGCAGCTCTTCCAGGGGCCGGCCCAGGATCTCAGCGGCGCGGCGGGCGCAGTGCTCGTGGTTGATGCCGTGGAAGCCGTAGCGGCGGATCCCTTGCTCGGCCCAGGCGTAGGGAAGAGGATAGAGGGCGGCTGCCGCAGGCATCTGCTGGTGAAAAGCGGTGTCGAAGACAGCCACCTGCGGGATCCCAGGCAACAGTTGGCGCAGGAGGCGAATGCCCTCAAGAGCAGGGGGATTGTGAGCCGGTGCCAGGGGGCTTAGTTGCTCGATGGCCTGTTCCACCTCGGGCGTAATCAAGGTGGGCTGGCGATAGAGGGATCCCCCATGCACCACCCGGTGGCCAATGGCCTTGATCTCAGCCGCTGTGGCCAACGGGGATCCCTCCCCCTGCCAGAGGCTTTGAAAGAGGGGAGCCAAACCGCTAATGCCGGCTTCTGGGGCAAGGGGGGGAAAAGATTCCCAGGGGCCGCCCCGCCGCCGAGTTTGAATCAAGACTTGGCCGGACTGGTAGGCAAAGTCCACCTGCGCCTGCCAGAGGGGGGTGGCCTCCACCTTGCCCTCAACGGTTGCAAAGAGAGAGGACTTGAGGCTGCTGGAGCCGGCGTTGACGACCAGGATGGGCACGGGATCCCTCCTTTTATTCCAGGCTAGCTGGCCGTTTGCGCCTGCAGGGTTGGGAACTCAGGCAGTTTGCGCCTGGCGCACCAGGCCTGTGGCCGCCAGAGCAGCCAAGGCGCGATCCCGGTAGCGGGCGTAGCGCTCTTGTTTGCTGCGAACTTTTTGCCCCTCCAGCTCCGGCAGGAGGCCAAAATTGGCCGGCATGGGCTGGAAGTGCTTGGGATCGGCGCTGCTGATGAACTGGAATAGGGATCCCATCATCGTCTCCGGCGGCAGCGTGATCAAAGGCAGCCCCAGGGCCAGGCGGGCGGCGTTCTGTCCGGCCAGCCACCCTCCTGCCACGGCACAGGCGTAGCCTTCGGTGCCCACCAACTGGCCGGCAGCCAACAGCGTTGGCCGGCGGCGAAATTGCAACGTAGGCAACAGAAGCTGCGGCGAATTCAAAAAGGTGTTGCGGTGCATCACGCCAAAGCGGACAAACTCCGCCGCCTCCAGGCCAGGGATGAGGCGAAAGACCCGCTGCTGTTCTCCCCACTTCAAATTGGTTTGAAAGCCCACCAGGTTCCACAGCTTGCCCGCTTTGTCCTCCTGGCGCAACTGCACCACCGCATAGGGCCGCGATCCCGTGCGGGGATCCACCAGCCCCACCGGCTTCAGGGGCCCAAAGCGGAGAGTATCTTTGCCGCGGCGGGCCATTTCTTCAATGGGCAGGCAGCCCTCGAAAAACTTGCGCTCCTCCTTTTCAAAGTCTTTGAGGGGCACCTGCTCGGCCTCCACCAGCGCCTGCCAGAAGCGCTCGTACTCCGCCTCGGTCATGGGGCAGTTGAGGTAGGCCGCTTCCCCCTTGTCGTAGCGGGAAGCCTGAAACACCACCGCCCGGTTGAGGGAATCCCCGGTAACAATGGGGCTGGAAGCGTCAAAAAAGCTCAGGTATTCCAGGCCCGTAAAAGCTTGCAGCGCCTTAGCTAAGGGCTCGCTGGTCAGCGGGCCCGTGCAGAGGACGGCTATCCCTTCCGGGATCCCGGTCACCTCCTCCCGGCGCAGGGTGATGAGGGGATGGTTGGCGATGGCTTCCGTTAGGGCCTGGCTAAAGCGGGCCCGATCCACGGCCAGGGCTCCCCCTGCCGGCACGGCGTGGCGATCGGCGGTGGCGATGACCAGGGATCCCAGTTGGCGCAGCTCTTCCTTGAGCAGGCCTGCCGCCCGGTCGCTGGCTAGGGCCCCGAAGGAATTGCTGCACACCAGCTCTCCCAGTTGATCCGTGTGGTGGGCCGGGCTCTGCCGCACAGGGCGCATCTCCGACAGGATGACGGGCACCCCCAACTGGGCAATCTGCCAGGCGGCTTCTGTCCCCGCCAGCCCCCCACCCACCACATGGATGGGAGCTAGGGTCTCTGCTCGGCTCATGGAATGGGGCATCATGACCTCCCGCAACAGTCCTCAGGAAGCGAAAAAGGGGCCCTCGCTGGGCCAGAAGAGCAACCTCCCAAGGAGGTGACCTTGATGATCAGCATGGCTCAAGCTAGACGGTGTAGGGCAAGCGGTTGGAGAATAGGCCCCACCGATGGAGGCCAACCAGGCTGCTGCCCAACTCCTTGCCCGAAGAGGGCTACAGCTAGATGAAGGCGCTTCCCCACCCCTCCGTGGGCTCTCTTCCAGCCAGAGTTCCTCCCGTCCTGCAAATATGCCCACTCTCGACCAGGAACAACTCCAACAAGCCTACTTTTTGGCAAACGGCAAGCAGGACACTGCCCTGCGGCTTCAGGCGGCAAAATGGATGCGCAGGTAATCTTCCTCCATCTTGGCACGGGCCGGCTTCATGGCGGCCAGGGTCTGGGGCAACACCAGGTTGCGGCGGTGGTTGCCAATGCGGATGTTGAGCTCGTCGCCAGTTTTGCTCAGCTCCACCTGCTCTTTTGGGATCCCGGGCAAGTACAGATCCAGGCGGTACTGGCCGTTGTCGCTAGCCACGTTCATCGTCTGCTCGGCGTAGAACACCTCCGCCGGGTTGCGATCCCCCCAGAGATCCTTTTTCAGGCGGGCCAGGGCGTCCCACCCCACCAGCTCCTCTGGGTAAAGCGGGATCTCCACCACCGGCAGGGGGGCAAAGTTCTCGTGGATCTCCTGGCGATATTTCTGCTGGGCGGCCTTCCAGGCGGCAAAGTAGGGATCCACCACCCCTTCCGGCAAAATGCGGTTGGCAATCACCAAATCGGTGGCGACGCCGTAGAGGCTGAGGTAGGCATGGGCCCGCAGCGACTCCTTGATCACCATCTTTTCGGGGTTGGTGACTAGGCGCACCGAGGTGATGCGGTTGTCGGTGAGGATGCGCTCCAGCCGCTCGATCTTCTGGTAGAACTCGTAGGGGGCATCCAGCACCTGGTCATCCGGCAGGGGGATCCCGGTTAGCCCTTTTACAATCGGCTCGGCAATGGGGCGCAGCACCCGCGCCAACCCCTGCAAAGGTTTGTAGAACTTGCGCATGTACCAGCCGGAAACATCGGGCAGGCTCAAAAGGCGCAAGGCCGTACCGGTGGGAGCCGAGTCGATAATCAGCACATCAAACTTGCCCTCGTCGTAGTGGCGGTTGACCCGCACCAGGGCGAAGATCTCGTCCATCCCCGGCAGCACCGCCAGCTCCTGGGCCTGCACGCCATCCAGCCCGCGGGCCTGCAACACCTGCGTGATGTAGGTCTTGACGGATCCCCAGTTCAGCTCCAGCTCCTGCAGGGCGTCTAGCTCTGCTCCCCAGAGGTTGGGCTTGACCTCCACCGGCTCGTGGCCCAGGGGCTGGTCGAAACTGTCGGCCAAGGAGTGGGCCGGATCCGTGCTCAACACCAGGGTCTTCAGGCCGAGCTCGGCACAACGCCAGCCGGTTGCTGCCGCCATCGAGGTCTTGCCGACCCCACCTTTGCCGGTCATGAGGATGATGCGTTGCATGGGAGCGCTCTTTACGTTCTTTTACAGCTCTAGGCTAACCGATTTGCCCCTCTGCCCACAGCGGCCTGGAGGGCAGTTACCAGGTACACTATTGATTGCCTATGGCTGGCCAAGGAAGTAACGGCCAGAAAGCAAGCCTGTGAAGGCGGATGGGAGGTGTAAGATGATGCGTCGTTGGCCCAATCTGCTGCTGATTGCCATCCTCACATTGGGTCTGTGGCTGGGATCCCTTCCCGTCCAGGCGGCTGCCGCCTTGCCCCGAGAGCTGCAGCAGCTGGAGCAACAGGTGGAGCAGCTGCAGAGCCTGGTGGATGCCGAGGACTGGCTCGAGATCCGCTCCTACATTCACGGGCCGATGGGCCTGACCCGCAAGACCCTAACTAGCCTGGCAAACACCTTGCCCCAGCAGCAAAAGCGGGAGATGCTGCGCTTGGCCAAGGAGATGGGCCGCGGCTTGGAGCAACTGGACTTTGCCGCCAAAGCCTACGACCAGCCGGAGGTGGAGGTGGCCCAGGCCAAGGTGAGAAAGACGTTGCAAGAGCTGAAGGCCCTGTTTTCCCAGGCAGGGATCCCTTCATCCAGCTAAGGGAAAACGCTCCCGCAGATCTTGAACTACCGGCGGGGGCACCAGGTGATCGATGGGGCCGCCCAGCTTGGCCACCTCCTTGACCAGGCTGCTGCTGACGAAGCTGTGTTCGCTGGCGGTGGCAAGGAAAAGGGTTTCCAGCTCGGGGGCCAGCAGCTTGTTGGTGTGGGCCATCTGCAGCTCCACGTCAAAGTCGGACAAGACGCGCAAGCCGCGCACGATAACTTTTGCCCCCCGTTGGCGGGCATAAGCCACTGTCAAGCCGGAAAAAGTATCGACCTCAACGTTTTTTAGGTGGGCAACAGAAAGGCTAATCTGAGCCTGCCGCTGCTCCGGGCTGAACAGAGGGGTCTTGTTGGGGTTTTTCAAGACGGCGACGATCACCTTGGAAAACAGGCGGCTGGCCCGCTCGATGATATCGAGGTGCCCAAGGGTGATCGGGTCAAAGCTGCCAGGATAGAGGGCGATCATGGTCTAAGGGGAGTACCGCTTTTCCTTACCCTACCTGCTCTCGCGCCCAAGCCAAATAGGTTGCACTCACGTGGCTGGCCGGGATAGCCAGGATCTCCGGCTCCTGGTAGGGGTGGAGCTGCCGCAGCCGCTGTTCCAGGCGGGGATAAGCAGTGGAGGGCAATTTGAGCAACAGCAAAAACTCGGCCTCCCTCTGCAGGGATCCCTGCCAGCGGTAGTAGGAGGTGATCGGCGGCAGCACCTGGGCACAGGCCACATAGCGCTCGGCCACCAGAGTGTGTGCCAAACGATGGGCGTCGGCTTCGGATCCCACGGTGGTCATGACAACCGCCAGGGTATCGGGGGCGGTCTTTTCCTCCATCGGAAGCAAGCTCTAGGCGTCGACCTCCCCTGATCGTACCGCTGGATCCTCGGATCGCCATCCCAGTTGGGTCAAGCCCCCCGGAGCGGCGGTGTGGCCTTGGCAAAATAGGGCCGCCTTTGGTGCCAGCGCCAAGCTGTCTGCAGGATCTCGGCCAAGTCGGCATAGCGGGGCTGCCAGTTGAGATCCCGCTGGATGGCCGTGGCATCGCCCACCAAGCAGGGGGGATCCCCCGGTCGACGGGCTCCAACTTGCACCGGGATCTGTCTTCCAGTTACCGCTGCTGCCGTGGCGATCACCTCCTGAACAGAGAAGCCCTGGCCATTGCCCAGGTTGTAGGCTGCCTGCACAGGCTGGCCAGACGCCAGCGCTTCTAAGGCCAACACATGGGCCTGCGCCAGGTCGGCGACATGGATGTAGTCGCGGATACAGGTGCCATCGAGGGTGTCGTAGTCGTCGCCAAAAACAGTGATGTGGGGGCGTTGGCCGGCGGCGACTTCCAGCACCAGGGGGATGAGGTGGGTTTCGGGGTCGTGGGCTTCGCCGATTTCTCCGTCGGGATCGGCGCCGGCGGCGTTGAAGTAGCGCAGGCTGATAAACCGGATCCCGTGGGCGGTCTGGAAGTCCCGCAGCATCTGCTCCACCACCAGCTTGCTCTGGCCGTAGGGGTTGATGGGGCGCTGGGGGTGGGTTTCCGGGATCGGGATCTGCTCCGGCACGCCGTAGGTGGCACAGGTGCTGGAGAAGACAAGGTAGGGGATCCCGTGATCCCGGATGGCCTCCAGCAAGGTCAGGGATCCGGCCACGTTGTTGCGGTAGTATTTGCCCGGATCCTTGACCGACTCGCCCACGTAGGCATAGGCGGCAAAGTGAATCACCCCTTCGGGCCGATACTGCCGAATGACCTGATCCAGCCGCTGGCGGTCGGCAATGTCGCCGATTTCCAAAGGCCCCCAGCGAACGGCCCAAGGGTGGCCGTAAACCAGGTTGTCGTAGGCAATTGGCAGGTGGCCGTGGGCTGCCAGGGCCTTACAGGTGTGGCTGCCGATATAGCCCGCGCCGCCGGTAACCAGAAGCCGCATAGGTCAGGGGGAAGGAAATTCCTGTCTAGAATACAGCTACTCTTGCAGACCTTGGCAATGGCCCCGGCCTATTCCAGGAGCTGATGCCAATCCAGATGAGGCCGCCAGGCCTCTGCCAGACGATCCAGCAGTTCTTCGCGTTGCTGGGCATAGTGGCCGTCCAACTCCGGCAAGGGATCCCAGCCTTTTTGGCGGCGCAGCTCGTTTAGCCAGTGGCGCCGCCAGCGGTGGTTGTCGAAGAGGCCGTGCAGATAGCTGCCCCAGACCCGGCCTGTGGGATCCCGCCAGCCCAGGCCTTCTTGCTCGAAGATCGGCAGGCAGCCAGCGGGATCGGCCTGGGTGGATCCCTGATGGATTTCGTACCCCTGGACGGGAGCGGGGGCGGGCCAGCGGCTTTGCGTCTGCACCTGCTGGGTAACCTTGGTGGGTTGCAAGACAGTAGTCAGCGGCAGGAAGCCCAGCCCGGGGTAGGTGCCGGCAACTCCCTCTAGGCCGGCGGGATCGGCGATGGTTTGCCCCAACATCTGCAGCCCGCCGCAGATGCCGACGATGTGGCCGGAATAGAGGCGCAGTTGGTCGGCCAGGCCGGTCTTTTGCAATGCCAACAGATCCTTGAGGGTGGTTTTGCTGCCGGGCAGGATGACCACATCGGGGGATCCCAGGCTCTGGCCAGGGACAACCCAGCGCAGATGGACGCTGGGCTCTGCTAGCAAGGGGTCGAAGTCGGAGAAATTGGCCACCTGGGGCAGGCGAACCACGGCAATCTCCAGCCGGTCTCCCCGCCGGGGACGGCGAACTTCCCAGAGGTGGGGGCCGGCCTCCAGGCCCAGCGAATCTTCCTGCGGCAGCGCCCAGTCCAGCCAGGGCAGAACTCCAACCACGGGGATCCCGGTGTAGTTCTCCAGCCAATCCAGGCCGGGCTGCAGCAGCTCCCGTGCGCCGCGAAACTTGTTGATAACAATGCCGCGAATCAGGGCCCGCTCGGCCGGCTCCAGCAACTGCAGGGTGCCCACCACATGGGCCAGCGCCCCACCCCGGTCGATGTCCGCCACCAGCCAGGTGGGAGATCCCAGATGCAAAGCCACCCGCGTGTTGGCCAGATCCCGGTGTTTGAGGTTTACCTCCGCCGGGCTGCCTGCCCCCTCGCAGATAATCCACTCGTACTGCTGTTGCAAGCGGGTCAGGGCCGTTTTCACCGCCTCCCAGGCCGGCGCAAACCAGCGCTCGTAGTACTCGCCGGCGCGACAGGTATCTACTGCCACGCCGTTGAGGACGACCTGGGAAGTCAGGTTGCCCTGCGGCTTGAGCAAAATCGGGTTCATCTCCACCGCGGGCGGGATCCCGGCGGCCCAAGCCTGCAGAGCCTGCGCATAGGCAATCTCATGGCCCTCCGGGGTGACGTAGGCATTCAGCGACATGTTCTGGGCCTTGAAAGGGGCAACCTTCTTCCCCGCCTTTTTGAGAAGGCGACAGAGGGCAGCTACCAAAAGGGTTTTGCCCACGTGGGAAGAAGTCCCCACGACCATCAAGGATCGGCAAGCACTGCTCATTCGGCTCCCTTTCCCTCCCAGGCCGATTGTCCACCCTCTCCCCTAAGCCGACTGCGCTAGGTTGACGGATTGGCCCTCTGCTGGCCAAAGTCTTCGCGCCAGCAATGCAAAAAGCGTACCCTTGCGCCTAGCGGGAAGTTCCCGAATCAGCGAAGGGGAACTGCCCAAAAAAGCCTTCTGCTGTCTCAAGCAGACCTAGCCCAGCTTAAGACTGGGGCAGATGGATTCGAACCACCGAATGGCGGGACCAAAACCCGCTGCCTTACCGCTTGGCGATGCCCCAATTTACACTGCTTGACTACTTTAGCGATGCAACCTTGGATCTGTCAACGGGCTGCGGCCACCTCTCATCTCCTCAGGAACCAAGTTGGATCCTTTGCCGAGGTCAGGGTTGACCTCAAAAGGGTTGGGCAGAGGGGGAATGCGGGCCACCTCGAAGAAGTAGGCGCGGATCTCCGGCCCAAAGTAGATAACATCGCCACTCCTCAAGTAGTGGGTAGCTACCCGCGTGCCGTTGACGAACACCCCATTGGTGCTGGACTGCCCCTTGCGGTTGCCGTCGACTAGACAATACGTAAATCCTGTGCGATTGGACTTGGTGGGCACTCGCACCAAATAGGCGTGGCGGCGGGAGACGAAGCGGTTGACAATCTGGATGGCATTGGAGGGATCCCGTCCGATCGTGTAAATGCTCTCCCGCAGGATGTAGCTGCAGGGCCGCACAGGATGGCAGACGGACAGGGTGAACTCCGGGTGAGACACCGGCTGCTGCGGGACTTGGTCGAACAGATCCAACGGCAGATCGAAGTCCTGACTGCCGGACAGATGGCCTCTGCCCACTGCCGTAGTAGAGGTAAAAAAATCGTCGTAGCTCTGGGGCAACAGCGTTTCCTCCTCGACGCTCAACTACCTGCCCGGCAGCCTGGCTCTTCCAGTCCAACTCCCTGAACCCTAGAGTTCCCAGAAACTAGGAGACACCCAACATCCCCCCGGCGTTGGCGGGCTAGTGGAAAACTCATAGGCCTTAATGTACACTACTATACACCACAGGCAGCCTTGGAGATACTCCCTTTTCCTAAAAAAAATTGGAAAAATTGGGTTTGGGTTCAGGTCGGAGCTATTCCCGTTTTAAGGGATCCCTTGGGAGCCACAGCCTTGGCCGCGGGCGGGCTATTCTGGGTAGCAGGTTTGTAGCCTTGAGGTGTGGGTGTGACGGAGGCCCTGTTGCGTCGGTTAGATGTGGCCACAGAGGCGGCCCTGGAGGCAGGGGCTTTGCTGCGCAGTTACGTGGGGGGCACCCTTGCCATTGAGGAGAAACGTCCGGGCGACTTGGTAACAGCAGCGGATCGCGCTTCCGAGGAGCTTATCTTGAAAATCTTAAGGCGGCACTTCCCCGAAGATGTGATCTTGACGGAAGAATCCGGCCAGCAGGGATCCCCGCAGGGCGCCTACGCCTGGATGATCGATCCCCTCGATGGCACCACCAACTTTGCCCATGGCTATCCCTTTGCTGCCGTCTCTATTGGTCTGCTGGAGGGGCGGGAGCCGGTGCTGGGGGTGATCTACGACATCTTTCGCGGGGATCTCTTTCGCGCCGTACAAGGGATGGGCGCCACCCGCAACCGCCAGCCCATCCGCGTCTCTTCCACAACTGAACTCTCCCACAGCCTCTTAGTTACCGGCTTTGCCTACGACCGCCGCGAAACCCCCGACAACAACTACGCCGAGTTCTGCCACTTCACCCACCTCACCCAGGGAGTGCGGCGAGGTGGATCGGCTGCCCTGGACTTGGCCTACGTGGCCACCGGCCAGTTGGACGGCTATTGGGAGCGGGGCCTCTCCCCCTGGGACATTGCCGCCGGGATTGTCTTGGTGCGAGAGGCGGGCGGCAAGGTCACCGCCTACGATGGCAGCCCGGTGGATGTGTACAGTGGCCGCCTGCTGGCCAGCAACGGCTGGCTCCATGCTGCTCTCCAAGAAGAACTGGCCCAGGTCAGCCCCCTGCCGGTTTCCTTCCCGCTGCGGCGGAATCGCCAGCTCGGAGAGCGCAGCAGCTAAAGTCAAAGTCTACGTAAAGGCCAGCAAGTCATGGCGCTTTTGCAAAGCAAGGGAGGCAACTTAGTCGGGAAAAGACTCCGGCGTCGTTGTTGGGCGGCAGGGTTTGGCCTGGCGCTGCTCTTGGGGATCCCGGCCTACCCTCAGCCTGCCCCAAAGCCGACCCTGCCCGCTCCTGCCAGCGAGCGAGCACAGGTTCCCGATTCCCGTTGGGCCGAGATTCAGGCGCGGGGGCGCATCCGGGTTGGCCTGGATCCCAGCCTGGGCCCGGCTTACCTCTACACCGACCTGGAGCGGCAAACCTACGCCGGCTTCGAGTGGGATATCCTGGAGGCGCTTGCCCAGACGCTGCAGGTGCGAGTGGAGCCCGTCTATGTGGCTTGGAGCGAGCAGTTGGCGGCTTTGCAAGCGGATGAGGTGGATCTCATCTGGGGGGCGCGGGAAGCTTTGGGCTTGGATCCGCAGCAGTTTCTCGCCACCCGACCCTACTACCTCAGCCCGCAGCGCTTGGTGGTACGGGATCCCGGGCCAGAGGAAGCTCCCATTGAGGCGCTGTCGCAACTCTTTGGCCGCAAAGTGGGCATTGTAGTTAACAGTACGGGAGCCGCTCTGTTGGAGGCGTACAACGAGAGGCGGGGCAACGCCATTCGTCTTTTTGCCACCAGCAACCCGGATCGCTTGTTTGCCCAGCTCCAGGCTGGCCAGTTGGATGCGGTGCTCGTCGATCAGCCCGTTGCCGCCCTGAGCCTGCGCCAGGCGGGATCCCGGCTGCGCCTGGCGGGGCCGCCTCTGTTCCCGATTCCTTTGGTGGGCGTGGTATCCTCACAGCATCCTTCCCTGAAGGAAGCCGTGGATGGGGCGATCGCAGTCCTGACCGAAAACGGAACTTTGCAACGCATCTTGGAGAAGTGGCAACTATGGGATCCAACTCTGATGTCCCCCGCCTCACCCGAGGGCTAGCCCGCTACGAGACCGACCATTTCGCCATCTTGGGCGTGCCCCTCACCGCCGATGCCAAAGGGATCCGACGCGGCTACCTGCAGGCGGCCAAGGCTCTGCACCCGGATCGCTTTGTCGGGGATCCGGAAGGGGCAGAGCGGGCCAACGTCCTCTTCGCCAAGCTGGTCAGCCCGGCCAACGAGGTGCTGGCCAAGGAGCGAGAGCGGTCAGAATATGAGACTGTGCTCAAGCTGCGCGTTCAACGCCTGCTGGAGTCGCCACCCCCCGATCTGTGGCCCACTGGAGAAGCTGTCAAAGACCTGGCCGAGCGCGCCGATTGGCAGGAAGAATATGTCCGGCGGGTGGAGAAGCTGGCCAAAGAGCAATACAGCTCTATGGCCACCCTGCTGGAGAAAACCGAGCAGTTGAGCGAGCTCAACCTAGCCTACCTGCTGCTCAAGGCCGGCTACAAAGGGATCCCCGCCCCTGCTGCCAAAACCACCACCCCGACGGGGATCCCAACCCCTTCCCCCAGCCGCACCACCTTGGGCGGGATCCCGGCTGCTCCACCCACCGCTCCCCCTGTCCAGCCCGCCCCTCCTTCGCCCCCAACCCCGCAACTTAGCCCCGCTGAGACCCGTTTCCTGCAGGCGCTGGACATGATCGAGCGCAAGCAGTACCGGGTTGCCATCCAGTATTTAAACTTCGCCATCAGCGCCCAGCCCAACGTGGCCCGTTACTATCTGCACCGAGGTATCGCCCACCTCAAGCAGGGCAACGCTGGCATGGCCAAGGCCGACTTCCTGCAGGCGAGCCGCCTCGAGCCGGCCAACGCCGAGTTGATGGCCGAGGTGCGCCGCTGGCTGCAGCAGGTCACCACCCAACAGCCGGTTCCCGTTCCCTCGGCCAGCCGTCAGACCTCCCAGGCCCAGAAAATCGTGCCACCGCCGCGCAAAGAGGATAGCGGCGGCTTCTGGAGCCGCCTCTTCGGCAAGAAAAAGTAGGCCAAACTCCCCTCAGGAAGCGCCCCCCAACACCAGCAGCGTGACCAGGGATCCCGTATTCCAGAGGCTGTGCAACAGGATGGGGGCCAGCAGGTTGCGGCTGTGGCTGTACACCACCCCCAGCACCACCCCCAGCATGGTCAAAGGCAACAGATCGGAAAGGTTGAGGTGGGCAAGGGCAAAGGTGAAGGCGCTGAGCAAGATGGCAGCCCCCATCGGCAAGTAGCGGCTCAGCGTCGGCAGCCAAAAGCCCCGGAACAGCACCTCCTCAAAAACAGGGGCACAGACAGACACCACGGCCAAAAACACCAAGCGCGCCCCCCAGCCATGGCTCTCCAGCAGCAGAGGCAAGATGGGGTTCCCGCCCCCTGCCTGGGGCAGCAGCAACTGCGACAGCGCCGCTGCCAGCACCACCAAAGGCAGGGCCGCCCAGTAGCCGCCCAGGCCCCAGAGGATCCAAGGGCCCCACAGCCGCACCTGCAGCACCTTCTGCCAACCGGGATAGAGCCGAAGAAGCCGGTACAACAGCGCCGCCCCCAGCAGAGCGCCCGCATTGTAGGTGAGAAACAGGGCCACCGCCTGATGCCAAGGGCTGAGCTGCTGCGTCCCCAGGCCGAGCCCGACCGTGTAAAGGCGAGGCACCAGCGCATTGAGGAGAATGAAACCCAAAAACCAACCGGTCAGGACCGCCTGCGCCCCGATCCCCGGCCAAGGCACCTCCCACGGCGGGCCCACAAGAGGACGTTGGCGCCAGAAGCTCCAGCCCAGCCAGCCCAACAAGAGCACCAGCCCCAGCAGCGCCCCCAGCAGCGGGATCCCGCCCACCACCGCCAGCCGGAACAGGGCTGCCAAGGCCAATTTTTCCTGCTGCTGGTTGAGGGCATTGAGGCTGTCGCTGCGCTGTTGCAGCCGGTAGAGCTGCTGCAGGGCCACCGCCTCAAACCAACCGTCCAGGTGGTTGCGGATTTGCACCTCGGCCTCTGGCAAGATGCGCCGTGGCGTTCCCCACAGCCCTTGTAAAACCTGTGCCACCCTCTTCTGGCCGGATTCCAGCTCCAAGGGACGTTCTGGATCGACTACCTCTTGCCACTGCTGCTGGGCTGCCTCCAGATCCTCCTGGTAGACGTAGAGCAGACCCAGGCGCAGCCGCAGGGCGTCCAGCTCCGCCTGCAGATCCTGGACAGAAGCCAGGAGGACGGGATCCACTTCTTCTGGGGTTGAGGCCGGCCCCACCGCATCTGATACCCTGGCCAATTCGGGTTTGCCCCCTGCCGAGGAAGTCGCCCTTTCCAGCCGTGCCATCCGTTTGAGGCGCTGCAGGCGTTCGGCGTAGTTGTCGGCCACCTGCTGGTAGCGATTGTGGGCCAGCTCGAAAACGTTCTGCCCCAGCAGAGCCCGCGCCAGGTCCTGATAGCGGGGATCGTCGAGGGTGCGGGCAGCCTGCAGGGCGAGATTGGTTTGCAACAGATCCAACTGCGTTTGCGGCGGCGGCTGAAACCAACTGCTGGAAAGCGAAAGCCCGACAATCAAAAGGGCCAATAGGCTCAGCAGGTTGAGGATCCCTCGGCGAACAGAAAGCCAAGCGGAAAAGGGATCGACAGAGGCCGTGGCTTCAGAGGGAGACATGGCAGCAACCGAGGCAACTCCAGCGGGTTATATCCTAGCTTCTATTGGCTTCAGCCGGATAAAGGGGTCAGCGTCGCTCTAGCCAATAACGGTAGATGGGCAGACCCAACTGCAGGCACTGCCACTCCCGCTCGGTGGGAATGCCGAAGGGGTTGTCATCGATGGGCCCCTGGTAGGGATTCCAAAACTGCGGATGCTCTAGGAAACGATCGACCATCTCCTCGGCCACTTCCCGCACGTCCGACTGCAGGAAGACGGGGCTGCCCGGTTGCAGCAGCAGGGCCAGATCCGCCACCAGTCGCGGTTGGACGATCCGCCGCTTGTGATGGCGCTTTTTAAACCAGGGATCCGGAAATTGGATGGTGACCCGGCTGAGATCTCCCGGCGCAAACAGATGCCGCAGGGAGACGTTGATGTTGGCAAACAGAAAATGGACGTTATCCAGCCCCAGCTCGTCCCGCCAAGCATTGGCCCGCTCCACCAGCGGCTGTCGAATCTCTACCCCCAAAAAGTTCCAGTCGGGCTGCTCCTGGGCCATGCGCAGCAAAAAGCGTCCGCTCCCTGAGCCGATATCCAAATGCAAGGGCTGCCCCAGTCGCCGATACACCCGTTCCCAGTGGGGTGGGGGGGTGGGTTGTTGGTACTGAGCCTGCAGGGGGTTGACGTGTTGCCGCAGTCGCTGGCCGAGACCCTTCTGCAGCGGGATCCCTGTCCAGGGGGGAACAGAGGAGCCTTTCTCAAGTTGGGCCTGCTGTGCTCGCTGCACGTCCGCTTCCACAGACCACCTCCTGCCGTCAGCCACAGCCGTAGCGAACCCAACGGTGGATCCAAAACAAACGGGATCCGGCAGCCCAGCTCTACCACCGGATGCTGTCGATGACTTGCCGCAAGATGTGGGCAGAGCGGTGCAGTTGCTGCCGCTCGCTCTCGGTGAGGGACATGGCCAGCGTGCGCTCCACCCCTTGCCGACCGACCACTCTCGGCAAACTAAGGCAGACCTCCGGCAGGTCATATTCTCCCTGGGTGAGGCTGCTCACGGTTAAAACGCGCCGCTGATCCCGTACCAGGGCCTGGACAATTTGTGCCACCCCCAGACCAATGGCATAGCTGGTGGCCCCTTTGCGGCGGATGATCTCATAGGCGGCATTGCGCACCTGCTCGAAGATATCGCCCAAATGGGCGGGATCCCATTCCGGCGAGAGCTGGCCAATCGGCGTGCCGGCGATGTTCACCTTGCTCCAGACGGCCACCTCGCTATCCCCATGTTCGCCGATGATGTAGGCGTGCAGGCTGCGCGGATCCACCCCCAGCCTCTGGGCCAACAGATAGCGAAAGCGAGCCGTATCCAAAACCGTTCCCGACCCCAGCACCTGCCCCGCCGGCAGCCCCGCTAACTTCAGGGAAACATAGGTCATGACGTCAACGGGGTTGCTCACCACCAGGAAAATGGCGCTGGGGCAATGCTCCATCAGGGCCGGGATCAGGCTTTTGAAGATCTCGACGTTGCGGTGGACCAAATCCAAGCGGCTTTCTCCAGGCCGCTGCTTGGCCCCTGCCGTTAAAATCACCACATCAGACCCGGCGCAGTCAGCCAGCTCCCCTGCCCAGATCCGCGTCGGCTCGACAAAGGGGATCCCATGCACCAGATCCATCACTTCCCCTTCCAGCTTGGCGCGGTCGATGTCGTGGATCACCAGCTCATCGAGGGTGTTCTGGATAAGCATCGCGTAGGCGCAGGCCATGCCCACCTGCCCGGCGCCGATGATGGATCCCTTCAAAAGGCGGCGAGCAGTCAGCCCACCGGCTTGCTGCTCAAAGCGTGGCTTGGGTTGGTGCTCAGAAACGGTCATGGCTTCAGCCGCTGCACTTCCCTTCCCAGCTTAAGCCTGGCCAGGCGGAGAGAAAAAGAGCAGAGGGGCTATCGCTCCCCAGAGCAAGAAAGGCTGGAAGGGAAGAGAACTTCCGCCTTCCCGGTCGCCTCGGATCCCCGCGGGGTGAAGTGACTTTGAATGCAGCTCAGTAAGGGTTTTAATGGTTTTTTAAGAATTCTTGGGTAGACCTCAACTCCGTTGCTGGGTTAGCCGCTGCCAAAGCTCCAGAGGAATGCGCTCATGAGGACGTGGAAGAGACCGAATCTGAACCAGCTCTTCCGGCAAGTAGTGCAAAGCCACCCGCGCCGTTGCGTCTAAGAGACTGCGCCGCCGCTGGAGATGTTGCTCCGCTTCTCCCAAAAACACATCCAGCCAGCCATCTCGCTCTTGGCAGCGAATCCGCAAAGCAGAGAGAGAAGGTAGGGACTCTTGGCGATAGAGCCGGAAGCCCTGCTCAGGACTCCACCCCAGCCACCACTGGGGCGCCAATTGCCCCAACTGCCGACACCACACGCCCGCCTGAACCTGTTGCCATGTCATGCTCACCACTCCGCAACCTGCGAAGACCTAGCTGCAAATTTTTCCAACTACTTTAGCTAGGTACTCTACCAGACTCACTCGGTTTGATGCAAGTCTTTATCAAAGAGGAACCGATGTGTCATGGAATATATTGCAACTTAATCTCAATAGTGCTATACTGTCACCCGGTTGAGTGGTGGAGTCATATCCATCAGTCTTCCTCTCTTGTCTTGGACGCAGCAGGGATCCCGCGCCGGCGGAACTGGCCATCCTGCGCTTGGCAGGGATCCCTTTTTCTCCACAAAGTTAATGAGACTAAATATCAATTAATGGGAGAGGGGGAGGTTTTCCGCCAACATCGTGTTGAAGTAGGAGGTAGCAGTCGAGGGTGATCGCGCTTGCGTCGGCGGGCCAGCAAGCGAAAGCGGCGTGAAGCGCTGGGGAAGTATCTTGAGCTATTTGGAATGGCTACCAATCCTCTAGAAAGTAAGGAGATAAACGGATGTTTTCGGAACAAGCTAGCTGTTCCGTCTTTGTTTTGTTCTCTAAAAAATGATGTTGGAAGAAGATTAAAATCTGGAGAAAGGAATTGAACCAGATGCGAGTTATCGATTAGAATCTAGATGGCGTTAACGCTAACCGCGACGAAGAGATCGGAGAGGGGAAATCTAACATCCTCTCTCCTTTTTCTGTGGAATTCCTTCCAACTCTATCTCCCGTCTCCCAAGAAGTAGGGATCCCTTAAGCCAAACTAAAGGGTTGCGCCTCGGTCTTGCAGCCATTGGGCAGCTAGCCTGTGCTGACGTTTCTGGGCATAGGCGAGGGGAGTGTGTCCATCGTGATTGCGGGGGTTTAATTCGGCCCCATTTTCCAACAGCAGCTCTAGGATCTGGATATGCCCTTCCCAGGCAGCCCAGTGCATGGGTGTCGCCCCGAAGCGGTTGCGCGCGTTGACATCGGCCCCGTACAAAATGAGAAAGCGAGCGATGCCCAAGTGTCCTTGTGTGGCCGCCTCGTGCAGAGGAGTTCGCCCCGTCTCATCAACGGCATCCACCGGTGCCCCCTTGGAGAGCAAGCGGGCGAGAACGCTTTTCCTACCCGTAGCTGTAGCCCAGTGGAGAACGCCACAGGTTTTTGCCCCTTTTTGGATCAGCAGACCAATAACTTCTGCCTGATCGGTTAGGGCAGCCCGATGGAGAGGAGTGTATCCATAGCGATCTAGCAGATCGATATCGCTGCCTGCCTTGAGAAGCCGCTCCACCACTTCCACCTGGCCGCTGGCAGCAGCCAAATGGAGCGGCGTAGCCCCTGTGGAATCCATCGAGTCGACGGAAGCGCCATAAGCCAAAAGCAAGTCCAACAGCTCCAGATTGCCGATGAGTACTGCTTTGTGAAGCGGGGTGAACCCCTGCGAATCGGGAGCATTCACATCTCCCCCTTGCTGCAAGTAAGCCAGCAATCCTTGCGGGTCTTCATTGGCAAGGGCGCGGTGCAGTGCTTCGCTCATAGTCACTCAGAAATAGGACTTAGAGACAGCTAAAAGTACTTTGAGAACAGTTAGGAGTAGAGTTAGGCAAAGTCTGGAATTTACAACTTGGGCAAAGTCTAGCACTGGATCCCTGCCTCTGAGGTAGCTGTGCGAAGAGATGCCTCTTAGCGCTCAGTCAGAATGGTCAATGCAGCACCATGCCTCAACATGAGAATGATTCTCTACTAGATTGGATCTAAATTGCATGAGCGCCGAGGGGATCCCTTGGTTCAGCCCAGGTTGGCATGGCATGATCGGCGTAGCTCCGAGCCAGAGCTGACTCTTCGCCCAGGTTCAGCAGCCCCTCACCCTCTCTTCTGCTGCCGCTCATGGACTACTATGCAATCCTGAACCTCTCTCCCCAAGCGAACAGCGAAGATATCAAGCGAGCCTTTCGCCGGTTGGCGCGGCAGTTTCACCCCGATGTGGCAGGAGAGGGATCCCGAGAACGATTTGAGCAGATCTACCAGGCCTACCAAGTGCTGAGCAACCCTGAAGAGCGGCGGCGCTACGACGCCCAACGACACTCTCCACCCAGTTCTGTGAGGGGGGAAAGGCGCGTGGTTGTACGCACCACTGGGTCAGGCTCCATCTCAGCAGAACCACCGGCTCGGGAATCCCTTGAGGCAGGGATTGCCCGCGTCAAGGCGGCTTGGCGCGAGCGTAAGTTGCCCACGGCAGTGGCTCTGGCGGAGGCGCTGCTGAAGCGGTTTCCCAACTCCAAGGAAGCCATCCACATCTTGGCTTTGGCCTATCAGCGCTTCGGCAATCATTTAATCTGCGAGGGTCGCTACCAGCAGGCAGAGGCTTACTTGAGAAAAGCTTTGGCCACAGAGCCACACAACCGCGAGTTGGCCTTTGAAATCTGGCGAGACTTGGCCCGTCTGGGCATCCGGGAGGGATCCGGCTAGCTGCCTGGCGTTGCCAGTCTCAACTGCTGGGCCGCCCACTGCCGCAGCTGTTGGCGGCTGACTTTGCCCTGGGCGTTGCGCGGGATCCCGGCACACCATAGCCATTGCTTAGGGTGCTTGAAGGGGCTCAGTTGTTGGCTCAGGTGTTGCTTTAGGTGCCTCTCCAGCTCTACGGGGAGGGCAGGGATCCCAGCCTTGGGCACGGCCACCGCCACCACCTGCTGGCCCCACTCGCCGTCGGGCAGGCCGAGCACGCACACATCCTCCACCCAGCCGCTGGCCCGGATCTCCCCTTCTACCTCGGCCGCCATCACCTTTTCCCCGCCGGTCAGGATCAGGTCGTCGGCGCGGCCCAGCCAGTAGAGATAGCCGTCTGAGTCCAGATAGCCCCAATCTCCAGGGGTGAAGCCCCGCTGTTGCCACTTGCCCAGGCCATCAGCCTCCCTCGCCAAAGGGTAGTAGCCCAGCGCCAGGGATTCCGCCCACACGTGGATGTGGCCCGCCGTCTGGGCGGGCAAGGGATCCCCTGCTTCGCCGCGGATCTCCAGGGTGGCGTGGGGCAGGGGCCGCCCCAGGCTATCGCTCCCCTGCAAAAAGGCTTCCGGCAGGAGCGTACACACCTGGGAGGCGCTTTCGGTCATGCCATAGGTGAGGGCCAAGGGCAGGTGCAGTTGCCGGGCCTGTTGCCGCAAACTGGGCCAGGTGGGGCCGCCGCCAACCAGAATGGCTCGAAACTGGCGCAGGCTCTCCAAGACTCCCGGCTGGGCGTTGAGCAACAGCCGCTGCAACTGGGTGGGCACCAGCGACAGAAAGCTGCCCGGCAAAGGCGGATCCCAGGCCTCGGCCTGCTGCTGTCGTTTCCAATCCCAGACAATCCACTGGCCGCCGCTCAGCCAGGAACGAACAGCTTGCATCAGGCCGCTGACGTGGTACAGGGGCAGGACACAATAGCTATGGACGCAATCCACGCTGAAGTGCTGCTGGTGGGCTCTGGCAGAGGCGCTGAGGGTACGCCAGGAGTGCACTGCCCATTTCACCTGGCCGCCGGAGCCACCGGTAGGGATCCCGATTACTGGCCAATCGGCGCTGGGTAGGATCTGTTGCCAATGCTGCAGAGGGGGGTGGGAGGAGGCAGAACCCTCCTGCAACTGCCCTCGCCGCCAGCGCCAAGCGGATCCCAGGCTGGCCAGAGCCTGCCCCCACTCTCGTCCTCCCCAGTGGGGATTGGCCAAGAAGAGGGGGATCCCCAGGTGTTGGCAGGCCAAAACGGCAGCCCACACTTGCAGCGGATCCGAGTCTGCCACCAACAGGGGAACGGCCTTGTCCGCCAGAGGGCGCAGTTGCTCTTCCAGCCCAGCCAGACACTCCTTCAAAGCGGGAGAGCAGTTGTGGTTGGGAAACATCTTTCGGCAAGTTCGGGCGGGACAGTTGCAGGTTCAACGAAGCGATCAAAGCGATCAAAGAGCAAGCCATAGCCGTGGAGACTTGACCCTCCACCGAGGCAATTGGGGGCGTCCCCTGTACCTTCGTTGTTTTGACTTTTGGCAGGGATCCCCCCGGGCAAGGTGAGGAAGAGTTTGGGCTTGGCTTATCATGATCTAGGTTTGAAGTAGGAGGCCTAGGTTGTGATCGAGCCAATTTTGCTGGGGATCGTTTTGGGGATGGTGCTGGTTACCTTGGCAGGCCTGTTTGTGGCCGCCTACAGACAGTATCAGCGCGGCAATAAGATGGGTCTGTGAAAGCCAGGGAGGAAAAAGCTGGCACCAAACCGTCGGCAAGAGAGTGGCTCAGCAGGTGAGGTGGCATGGCGATGCAGTGGCTGCGCACGGTGGCGGCTTTGCGGGAGCAGGTAGCGAGCTGGCGGGGATCTACCATAGGCCTGGTGCCAACGATGGGATCCCTGCACGAAGGACATCTCAGCCTAATTCGCCGCTGCCGCCAAGAGTGTGACCACACGGTGGTCAGCATCTTTGTCAACCCCCTCCAATTTGGCCCCAACGAAGACTGGGATCGCTACCCCCGCGACGAGGAAGGGGATCGGGCTCTGTGTGAAGCCGCGGGCGTGGATGTGGTGTTTGCCCCCGACCCGCAGGAGATGGGGGCCGACCCGGCCACTGCCGGCGATCGCACCTGGGTCATGCCTCCTGAGTCCCTTTTGCAGACCCTCTGCGCCCCCCACCGACCGGGGCATTTTCGCGGCGTGGCCACCATTGTGCTGCAACTGCTAAACCTGGTGCAGCCGCAGCGGGCCTATTTTGGCCAAAAGGATGCCCAGCAACTGGCAATTATCCAGCGGCTGGTTCAAGATCTGCAAATTCCCACCACCATTGTCCCTTGCCCCACCGTGCGAGAAGCCGACGGCCTTGCCTACAGCTCCCGCAACCGCTACCTTTCGGCAGTGGAGCGGCAGGTGGCCGCCAGCCTGTACCGCGCCCTGCGCCGAGGTTACGACCACTGGCAAGCCGGGGATCCCTCCGCCGAAGGGATCCTGGCCGCCGCCCGTGCTGAGCTGGAGCGCACCCCCGAGCTGCGCGTGCAATATCTGGAATTGGTGGATCCGCAAACCCTCCAGCCCCTATCGGAGGTGAAAGATAAGGGGCTACTGGCCATCGCCGCCTATGTAGGGCAAACTCGCCTCATCGACAACCTGCTCCTTTCCCCGGAAGGGGTGGATCCCTTGCCCCAAGAACAGCAGAGTGCAGTGCCTCCTTCCCCGAAAAGGGGGCGTCGCCCGCTGATTGCCATCGACGGCCCGGCAGGGGCCGGGAAGTCCAGCGTAGCGCGGGCAGTGGCCGCTCAACTGCAGCTCTTGTACCTGGATACGGGGGCGATGTACCGGGCCATCACCTGGCTGGCGCTGCAGCGGGGGATCCCGTTGGACGACGCCGAGCAACTGACCCAACTGGCTGCCCAAACCCAACTAACCCTACAAAGTGGCCCCTCGGCCGACGAACCCACCCGCATCTGGGCCGACGGTGAGGAAGTTACCCAGGCCATTCGTTCCCCAGAGGTGACCCGCTGGGTTTCTCAGGTGGCGGCAGTGCCGGGGGTACGGCAGGAGCTGGTGAAGCGGCAACGCCTCATTGGACGGGATGGGGGGGCCGTCCTGGAGGGGCGAGATATCGGCACCCATGTTTTTCCTGATGCCGAGCTGAAAGTCTTTTTGACCGCCTCGGTGGGGGAGCGGGCCCAGCGCCGGCAACACCAACTGCAAGCCCAAGGACAAGTGGTGTCCCTCGAAGAGTTAAAAGCTCAGATCGAGCAGCGGGATCGCCGCGACAGCGAGCGGCTTATCTCTCCCTTGCGGCCTGCCCCCGATGCCATTCTGATCGACACGGATCACCTGAGCCAAGCTGAGGTGGAAGACAAAATTGTGAGGCTGTACCGGCAGCTTTTGGAGCGATCCGGGGCAGCCCATTTCGATATTATCTGAAGTTATCTGAACCCTGAAGATTTTCTCAAGCTTGCGAGATGGGGCCAATTCAATTCTGAGGTGTTGAGCCTTGGGGGGGCGATGCGCTTGGCCAGAACCGCTAAGGTAGGAATCCTGTTGACGAAGAGATACTGGCCTGCCCTGCTCCCCCTCGGCCCAAATCACTCGTATCCGGCTCTGGGTAGCCGCGAGCACTATGGGTAATGTCCTCCTCCTGGCTTTTCTGCTTCTCCTCTCAGGGGCCTGCTCCGGAGCGGAAACCGCCATCACGGCTATGGACAACCTGCGCTTGGAGTCCCTGATCGAAGAACAAGGGGATCCGCAAGGCCTCTATCGACTGGCTCAACAACAGCGCTCACGGATGATCACCACCCTGTTGTTGGTGAACAACTTTGTCAACATCGGCATTGCCGCCCTGGCCACCACCATCTCTATTGAGCTGCTGGGATCCCAGTTTGGAGCTTTGGCCGCCACCGTGCCCACCACGATCCTGGTGCTCCTGGTGGGGGAAGTGGCGCCCAAGTCTTTGGCGGTGAGCCATCCGCTGGCAGTGTTCCGCTGGGTGGTGCGGCCTGTCCATGTCCTCTCGGTGCTGCTGCGCCCTTTTACCGCTGCCTCTGAGTGGGTTGTCAGCAGACTGTTCAACCTGTTGGAGCTCTCGCCGCTGACAGCCACCGCTTCCCTCAAGGATTTGGAGCTGTTGATCGATGTGCTGGGGCAGCGAGGGCTACTGGATTGGCAAAAACGGCGCCTGTTTCGCGGGGCGCTGGCGTTGGATTTGCTCCAGGCTGGGGATGTGGCCAAGCCAAGGGTAAAAATGGAGACCATTTCCCACGACAAAACGCTGCAGGATGTGGTGAAGCTCTGCCTGGAGACGGGCTACTCCCGCATCCCCGTGCAGGGGGAATCCAAGGACGAGATCGTCGGCGTCATCCACCTCAAGCAGGCCCTGCGCTACCTGGAGCAAAAGGGCAATGCCGAGGTGACCAAGGCCATGTCCCCGCCTTTTTTTGTGCCCGAGACCAAGCGCGTCAGCCTGCTGCTCAAAGAGATGCTGCGCTCCCGCCAACACCTGGGGATCGTGGTGGATGAGTTTGGCGGCACCACCGGCCTCATTACGCTGGAGGACATTTTGGAAGAGCTGGTGGGGGATATCTACGACGAGAGCGACCTTTCCCCCCTGCTGCTGCAGCGGCAACGACGACAGCGCCTCTTCTCTTCTGGCTCCCCTTGAAGGAGGCCGCTAGCCGGCTTCTGCAGAGTCTTCGTTGGCTTCGGGGGGGAGCTCCACCAAACCCGGATCGGCAGGATAGCGGGCCACAAAAAAGATCCAGAAGCTGTGGATCCCCAGGCCTAGGCCCCACCCGCCCAACAGCGGCAGCAGCCACGGCCAATCCGCCCGATACAGCTGCTGGAAAAACACCAGCCCCGACGCGCTGCAGAGAAAAACAGCCAGATGCGCCGCGTAGGTGTAGCGGTCATCCAGCTTGCGAAACTCAGGATCCCGACGGGAGGGCTTCCGGGGCCAGCGAGGCGGCATGGCAGCAACCCCTCACAACTCAAAACCTTCTCCAGTGTAGAGGGATCCCTTGCCGCCGACATCACCAGGATCCCGGCCGCTACCGCCACCGGCGTTGCCACCACGTCCAGCAGGTTATCCACCCAGGGTACACAGTAGGCAGCAACCTCGAAAAAGGTAGCCACCGCAAAAACCGACAGCGCCTCTTCCGACCCAATCCACTGCAGATCGGGAGCCAACGGCAGATGCCCGGAGCGAGCTGCCAGGTTCATCACCAACAGCGGCACAAAAATGCGAAAGCCGCAGGCAGCGCTGAGGCCCAATCCCAAAAAATTGCCGGTAGGCTGTCCATTTCTGCTCCTCAAGATTGATGGGTGTGACGGGAGTCCTCCCGCCAGCGGCAACTGGGGGGATCCGTTTCGCCTGGCTGGGCGGCAAACTCCAGCGGCCCGTTTTCGGTGTAGAGGTGCAGGTCGAACCAGAAGGTGGATCCCTGTTCCAGCTTGCTTTCCAGGCAGATGCGGGTGTGGTGTTTCTCCAGGATGTTGCGCACGATGGCCAGGCCCAGGCCGGTGCCCTCCAGGGTGTGGACGCGGTTCTCCACCCGGAAAAAGCGGTCGAAGATCCGCTCCTGATCCTCCGGGGCAATGCCGATGCCCGTATCGGCCACCGCCACCCGCACCGCCTGCGGGGATCCATCCGCCTGCACGACCGGGTGGGCATGCACCGTCACCAGCCCTCCCGAGGGCGTGAACTTGAGGGCATTGCCCAAGAGATTGGTCATCACTTGCAGCAGCAGATCGTAGTTGCCCCACACCAGGGGCAGATCCGGATCGACGAACTTGCGCAACTGGATCCCTTTGTCGCGGGCTTGCAGGTGGTGGGTGCGCAGGGTTTGCTCGATCACCGCTGCAATATCGACAGCCTCGAAGTGGTACTGTTTCCCCGACTCCAGACGGGACAAATCCAACACATCGTTGACCAGGCGGGTGAGGCGATCGGTTTCGCGGTTGGCAATTTCCAGATAGTCCAGCCGCTCCTCTGGCGACATCTGCTCGCCGTACTCGTAGAGGGTCTCGATGAAGGACTTGATGCTAAAGAGTGGGGTGCGCAGCTCGTGGCTGATGTTGCTGATGAACTGGGCCTTGGCCTCGTTGAGCTCCACCTCGCGGGTGATGTCCTGCACCGTCATCACGATCCCCTTGAGGTTTTGCCGCCGCGGATCCGACACCGGCGACAGCAGGATGCGGATGACGCGCTTGGTGGGGCCGCTGAGGTTGACGCGAATTTCCTCTGCCTCTTGATCCCCGCGGGCAATTTGCATCAGGGGGCGGGCCAACTGCTGCCGCAGATCCTCGGGCAACAGCTCCGGCAAGGGCTTGCCCAAAACAGGCTCGCCCTCCCAGCCGAACATGCGGGAAGCCGCCGGGTTGAGCAAGAGTACGCGAAACTCAGCGTCCAGCAAAATGGCGGCATCGACGATGGAGAAAACCAAAGTCTCCAGCTTGGCCTTGGCGGCGGCCAGTTCTTCGATGTTCTGCTCCTCGTAGCTCTGCAGCCGCTCCGCCATCTCGTTAAAGCTGTCGATGAGCTGGGCCAGCTCTCCCCCAAAGGGCAGGTCGATGCGCTGCTTGAAGTTGCCCTTGGTGATCTCCTGGACGCCCTTGACCAGTGCTTTGATGGGGTAAGTAATGGTGAGGGCGTTGACCACGGCTCCCAGGATGGCCAGAACCCACACCGCCAAGAACACTCCAATCGCGACCTCCCGCGCCAGTTGCGTCGAGCGCACGAGGGCGGGGTTGGGGTTGATGCCAAGGCCGAGGGTGCCCAAAAAGCGGCCCTGATGATAGATGCCGACAAAAATGTCCGTCACCCGCCCGGCAGGGGTGAGGTGGGCGCGCACCAGCGGCTGACCCTCGGCAGGCGGGCGGTTGTCCGGCAGTTGGATGCGACGGGTAAGGCTGAGGGAGGTTTTCACCTCCTGGTTGGAAAACGGGATCCCGTAGTAGATGTTCCCCTCCGGGTCGGCATAGAGCAAATAGCGAATGCTGCTGGTGCTCTCAAAATATTGCCGCGACAGCTGGGCCACTTGGCCAATGCGATCTTCTGCGATCAGGGGGGCGACATTGGCCGCCAACAGCAGCCCCAGATCCCGGCCAAAGCGGGCTTCGTTAAAGCGCGCATCCTGCTGCACGGTGCTGACGGCCCAGAAGGTGAAGCTGCTCACCACCAGCGAGACCACCAGCGTGGCCACAAAGAGCAACTGGGTCTCCAGGCGCAGCTTTTGTTTCCAGCGAGACCACCAGCGCCGCAGGGATCCCCAAAAGAACCCCCCCCTTGACGGCTCCCCAGTCTCCCCCGGCAAGGGCTGGGGAGGAGAAGCAGCAGCCGCCTCAGGGGATTGGACTTCGGCAAGGGGCTCGGCAGTGCTGACAGGAGACATGAACCCGACGTGACAACCCTGAAGAACACTGTCGCCACCATTCTGGCATGGCTGCCGACAGGGTTAAGAGGGTTCGATTTTCTGCAAAGATTGTTACAAGCAGGGATCCCGAAAGGGCAAGGGGAGATGCCTCTACAGAGGTTGCAGGCCCAGCTTCTCGAGCAAAGCCGCATCGGCAGCCTGGCCCGGATTGGGCGTGGTCAGCAACCTTTCCCCGGTGAAGATGGAGTTGGCCCCCGCCAAGAAGCACAACGCCTGCTCGCTCTCGGACAGGTTTTTTCGCCCTGCCGAGAGCCGGATCTGGGCGGTGGGCAGCAGCAGGCGGGCCGTGGCGATGGTGCGCACCAGCAGCAGCGGATCGGGCGGGGGAAGCTGGCCTAGGGGCGTGCCGGCCACGGGAACCAAAGCGTTGATGGGCACTGAAGTGGGGGGCGGCGTCAGGTTGGCCAGAACGTGCAGCAGGCCGATGCGGTCTTCGTCGCTTTCCCCAAGGCCGACAATGCCGCCACAGCAGATCTGCAGGCCGGCTGCCGCCACATGGGCCAGTGTCTCCAGGCGATCCCGATAGGTGCGCGTCGTGATGATGCGGGGGTAGAACGCCGGCGAGGTGTCCAGATTGTGGTTGTAGGCCGTCAGACCCGCCGCCGCCAATTGCTGCGCCTGGGCAGCCGACACCATCCCCAGGGTGACACAGGCTTCCATCCCCAGCTTGCGCACCAGGCGCACCATCTCCAACACCCGCTCAAACGCCTCCCCTGCCGGGGCCGACCGCCAGGCAGCGCCCATACACAGCCGGGTGGCGCCGGCCCTTTGGGCGGCCATGGCCTGCTGACGCAGCGACTCCAGCGAGATCAAGGGGTAGGTCTCGATCCCTGTCGAGTAGCGGGCGCTTTGGGGGCAATAGGCGCAGTCTTCCGGGCAGCGGCCCGACTTGATGTTGACCAGGGCGCAGAGTTGAACCCGGCCAGGCGGATGGTGCTGCCGATGCACCGTTTGCGCCTCGTACACCAACTGCAGCAGCGGCCGATAGTAGATCTCGCGAACGTACTCTAGAGCAATGGCCATGCCGGCAATGTCCAAAACAAAAGGTTGAAGGGATCCCTAAAAGCTTGCCAGCGCTCTTAGGTTTGGCTATGATACGGAGTCTGTGCCTTGGGAAGGCGAACCCGCCTTGCTTAGAAACCCAACCATGATAACCGCAGAAGCAGTGGCCAAAGGTCCTATCAGCCAATTTCTTAAGCATCACTTTCGCCACTTCAACGCCGCCGCCCTGGTGGATGCCGCCAAGGGCTACGCTGCTCACCTGGAGAAAGGCGGCAAGATGATGGTGACCCTGGCCGGCGCCATGAGCACGGCAGAGCTGGGCCTTTCTCTGGCCGAGATGATTCGGCAGAACAAGGTGCACGCCATCTCCTGCACCGGCGCCAACCTGGAGGAAGACATCTTTAACCTCATCGCCCACGACTTCTACGAGCGGGTGCCCCACTACCGCGATCTCAGCCCGCAGCAGGAGCAGGAGCTGCTGGAGCGGCACCTGAACCGGGTAACCGATACCTGCATTCCCGAAGAAGAGGCGATGCGGCGCCTGGAAAAAGCTCTGCTGGAAGAGTGGACGGCTGCCGATCAGGCGGGGGAGCGCTACTTCCCGCACGAGTTCATCTACCGCATCCTGCGCAGCGGCCGGCTGGAGCCCTACTACCAGATCAATCCGCGGGATTCTTGGGTCTATGCGGCCATGGAGGCCGACTTGCCCATCTACGTACCGGGCTGGGAGGACTCCACCACCGGCAACATGTACGCTGCCCACTGCATCAGCGGCGAGATCCGCCATGTCCATACCGTCCGCACGGGCATCGAGTACATGATCCACCTGGCGGACTGGTACACGCGCACCTCGGCAGAGTGCTCCATCGGCTTCTTCCAAATTGGCGGCGGCATTGCCGGGGATTTTCCCATCTGCGTAGTGCCCATGCTGCACCAAGACCTGGGCCGCAAGGGGATCCCTCTGTGGGGCTATTTCTGCCAGATCAGCGACTCCACCACCAGCTACGGCTCCTACTCGGGGGCGGTGCCCAACGAGAAGATCACCTGGGGCAAGTTAGGGGTCGACACGCCCAAGTTCGTCATCGAGTCGGATGCCACCATCGTGGCGCCTTTGATCTTCGCCTGGGTGCTGGGGTGGTAGGGCTGGCTCAGGGATTGTCCTTATGGTTGGGGCGGGGCCATTGGGAAAGCAGAATCGCCGCTTCCCAGCGGCGCATGTCCTGGGCAATTTGCAAAGGGGTGAGGCCGTAGCCGTCCGGCTCGTCGATCTCAGAGCCATGTTCCAGCAGCAGCCGCACCACTTCAGGGTTGCCCGACCAAGCGGCAAAATGCAGGGCCAAGCCGCCGGCCCCGAAGCAGGCGTTGACGTCAGCCCCTCCCTCCAGCAAGGCTTGGGTGACCTCAGCGTTGCCCAGGCGGGCAGCCTGGTGCAGGGGGCTGGCCCCGCCGCGATCCAACCGGTTGGGATCCGCCCCCGCTGCCAGCAAAAGACGGGCGTTGAGGCCGCTCTCCACGAAAAACAGGGCTGTCTTGCCCCGCTCATCGACAGCGTTGGCGTCTTTCCCCAGCCAGAGAGCCAGTTGCAGCCGCAGCGGGTTGGCTTGGGCCAAGGCTTGTGGATCTTCTGGTAGGGAGTATCCATAGAATCCCAGACCCCCCACTAGCAGGGATCCCAGTCCGACAGCGATTTTTAGGACCTGACCTCGCATAGCCCTATTCCTCAAAGAAAAGGATGGCGAGCCCCTGCCTGGGCAGAGCCTGGGCCGAGAGCAGCAACGGGTTGCTGAGGGCAGGTTGCGGGGCAGCAGCGGGGAAGAGACGCAAAAACTCCTGCAGCGGCACCAGATCGCATTGGGAGTCGGCGGCGGCGACGGTGCGATACATGGTGGGGATGACCAACTTCGGCTGCAGCGCTTCAATGGCCGCCTTGGCCCCAGCAGGATCGTAATTTTTCGGCCCACCCCCCACTGGCACCAGCAACAGGTCGGGACGAGCAAGCAGGATGGACTGCTCCCGCGTAATTGGCTGCAGCGCCCCTCCCAAATGGACAATGTCGATCCCAGCCATGCGCCAGCGCCAACCCACGTTTACGCCAAAGCGAGGGCCACGGGGCATGCGTACTCCTTGCACCCGGATCCCGTCAATCAGATAGTCTCCCGGCTGAAACAGCACCTTGGGGTTGCCGGGCACCACATCCAAAGCCCCTTCATCCAACAAGCGGCTGCTGAGCAACACCAGATCGGCAGCAACTCGTGGGGCAGGATAGCCAGCCGTACAGCCCGCCGGCCGAAACGGGTTGACCAGAAACCGTCGGCCCTCCCCCTCGAACAAAACACAACTGTGGTGCAGCCAAGTCAGTTGCAGCCCCTGCGAGCTGGAGCCGGGAGTGAACTCTATAGACCCTGGGGTTGTTGGCGTTTCCGAACCTTGTGCCGGCGCTGTCTGAGCGCCCGCTTTGCGCCCTCTGGCCAGGTTCACGGCCATCGATCCCAGCAGCCCAGCGCTGGCTTGCAGAAGCTGGCGACGCTTCATGGAGTGGGGATCCCTGATGTAACAACGGCAACGGTTTCCTGAGGTTTCTGCGAAACATTGGGCTGAGCAGCAGTTGAGGCTTTGGCGCTGCGCAGGAAGTTGCTCAACAAGCGCTTGCCCTCTGCAGTCAAGATGCTCTCCGGGTGGAACTGCACGCCCTGAACGTGGGGATAGCGGCGGTGGCGTACCCCCATGATGATCCCATCGCCTGTTTGAGCCGTCACCTCCAGCTCATCAGGACACGTAGAAGGCTCGATCACCAAGCTGTGGTAGCGGGTGGCCGTGAAAGGCTGGCTCAACCCCTCAAACACCCCCACCCCTCGATGGTAAATGAGCGAGGTTTTGCCATGCATCAGCTCAGGTGCGCGCACGATCTGACCACCATAGACCTGGCCAATGCACTGGTGCCCCAGACAAACCCCCAAAATCGGCAGCTCTGGCCCCAGCTCCCGAATCAACTCCAGGGAGATCCCGGCATCTTCCGGCCGCCCTGGCCCAGGAGAGATAACTACAGCTTGCGGCTGCATTCGGCGCAGGTCGTCAACGGAGAGCTGGTCATTGCGAAAAACCTGAAGCTGAGCTCCCAACTCCCCCAGGTACTGCACCAAGTTGTAGGTAAAGCTGTCGTAGTTGTCGATGACGACCAGCACGATAGCATCCGGCAACGGCACCCCATTTTAGCACTTGCTTGAGCTGCTGTTCTTGATCCAAAGAAGCAGAGTAACTGGCGCTTTTTGCAGGGGAGCAGTCGACGCCCCAAGAAAGCTTGTATCCTAGAAGGTACAACCCACAGGAAGCAGTGAATTGGGCGGGTTTCCAGGTTTCCCAATGTTGATTTGGATCCCATGAGTGCGCTTCTCTCCCCGGCAACCGATTTGCTGGACGAGTTGCGGCAGCTTTTCCCCTTCGAGCTGGACGACTTTCAGATCCGAGCCATTCAGGTTCTGGCTGCTGGGGAATCGGTGGTGGTCTGTGCTCCCACGGGATCCGGCAAGACCCTGATCGGAGAGTATGCCATCTATCGGGCCCTATCCCAGGGCAAGCGGGTTTTCTATACAACGCCCCTGAAGGCCCTCTCCAACCAAAAGTTCCGGGATTTTGGCCAGCAATTCGGCCCAGAACAGGTTGGCCTGCTCACCGGCGACATCTCCATCAACCGGGAGGCGCCGATCTTGGTGATGACCACCGAGATCTTCCGCAACATGCTCTATGGCACGCCGCTCTCTCTGGCCGTTCAGAGAGGAGCCTCTGGCGATGGGATGGAACCTTGGGAGGAGGCGGAGGCCCTGAGCCGGGATCCCTTGCAAGACGTGCAGGCGGTGATCCTGGACGAATGCCACTACATGAACGACCAGCAGCGAGGCACCGTCTGGGAAGAGGCGATCATCTACTGCCCTGCCCACATCCAGCTTGTTGCCCTCTCGGCCACGCTGGCCAACAGCGACCAGCTCACCGACTGGATGAACCAGGTGCATGGCCCCACGCGACTGATCGACTCCAGCCATCGCCCGGTGCCGCTGCAATTTCACTTTGCCAATCGCAAAGGGCTGTTCCCCCTGCTGGAACAAACGGAGTCGGGCCAGTGGGTTTGCAATCGCCGCCTAAAAAGCAAACTCCCCAAGTCCGGCCAGTCCTCCTATGGGGGGGTGCCGGATATGGTGCAGGTGGTGGAAAACCTGCGCCAGCGGGACATGTTGCCGGCCATCTATTTCATCTTCAGCCGCAAAGGCTGCGACCTGGCGGTGGCCAGCGTGGGGAACTTGGACTTGATCGCCAGCGAGGCAGAACGGCAGCAGTTGGCCGAGCAGATCGACCGCTTTTGCCGGGAAACGCCGGAAGCCGTGCGTCGGGATCAACTGGATGCCCTCTACCGGGGGATTGCCGCCCACCATGCCGGCATGTTGCCCGCCTGGAAGGGCCTGGTGGAGCACCTCTTTCAGCAGGGGTTGGTGAAGCTGGTCTTCGCCACCGAGACCTTGGCCGCCGGGATCAACATGCCCGCCCGCACGACCGTGATTTCCTCCCTCTCCAAGCGCACCGACGACGGCCATCGCCTCCTGACTGCCTCTGAGTTTATGCAAATGTCGGGCCGGGCCGGACGACGGGGCAAAGATGTGATTGGGCATGTGGTGACCTTGCAATCTCCCTTTGAGGGGGCGCAGGAGGCAGCGCGGCTGGCCACGGCAGGAGCGGATCCCCTGGTGAGCCAGTTTACCCCCACCTATGGCATGGTGCTGAACTTGCTGCAGAAGCACTCTCTGGAGGCGGCCCGGGATCTCATTAACCGCAGCTTTGGCCAGTATTTGCTCTCGCTGCAAAGGTTGCCCGAACAACAGGAGCTCCAGCGCACTCGCGCCGAGCTGGAGGAAATTGACCGCCTCCTGGAGGGGATTTCCGACGAAGATATCGCCCGCTACGAGAAAATGCAGGCGCAACGGCGGGAAGAGCGGCGCATCTTGCGCTACCTGCTCAAACAGCGAGAAGCCGAGCCGGATCCCACCCTGCGCCTATTGGCCTTTCCCCACATCCAAGCCCAAGAGGAGAAAATCCGCGCCCTAGAAGCCCGCATCCGCGTCAACCCTGCCCATAGGGTCGGGAAAAAGCTGCTAGGTTTACAGGAAAAGCGCCAGCGTCTGCTCAAGCGCCTCCAGCACTTGGAGCGCCAGAGTGAGTCTGTGCAGGAGTTGCGCTGGCAGCAATTTATGGCCCTGGTGGGCGTGCTGCAGGAGTTCGACTGTCTGCAAGGGTATCAGCCAACAGTTAGTGGGGAGGTGGTGGCTGCTCTGCGAGGGGATAACGAGCTCTGGCTGGGTCTAGCTCTGCTCTCTGGCGAATGTCTAGGCTGTGCTCCCCATCACTTCGCTGGGGTGATCGCTGCCCTGGTGGCCGAGCCTCCCCGTTCGGGTACCTACAGCCGGCTGCGTACTTCCGGGCTAGTCGAGGATGTGCTGCATGGCTTACGAGGCTTGCGGCGGCAACTGTTCCGCAGCCAGCGGCAACACCAGGTGTTTCACGTGCCGATTGGGTTTGAGCCTGGCTTGGCCGGGATCGTGGAACACTGGGCGCAAGGGATCCCTTGGGAACAGCTAGAGGCCAGCACCAACCTGGATGCTGGGGATATTGTGCGCCTGATTCGCCGCACGCTGGATTTGCTCTCCCAGATTCCCTACATACCCCATCTGCCAGCCGAGTTGCGGGAAAACGCTCGCGAAGCCCAAAAACTGCTGGATCGCTTCCCGGTAAGCGAGCTGATCTGAGCGTAGATTGTAAGGAATCTGCCAGGATTCGGTTGCCCCTGGGAATCCTCTGTTTGGGGAACTGGAAGTGGACAAGACAGGTTGTTTTGTCCGTCCAGCCAATTGCGTAGGGCCCACAGTCTGCTGGCGCAAACGCGATGCTGCTCCGGCGGGAAATGCCGCCGGGCCGAAAATTGCTTCGTTGCCAGAAAGATCGCTTAGAGAAGGATGACGATCTCGATGCAGCGCTGAACGGTGCTCGGCTGTGCTCAGTACCCGGTGTTCCTAGGTCTTTCGGAGCGGATTATGCTCCCGCCTGCCTAAGGTGCGGGCGGCTGTCTATGGGGGGGTCACCACCGAGCGCTTCACCGCAGCCATGGCTTGCTTCCGCGCTGCGCTTTTTCGCTCGAGAGCGGGTGGTGGGGGGCCGAGGCTTTTGTTATCCTGTCGCTTAACGGATGCAAGCACGAGTCCCTAGATTGCTGTGTCAGGGAGATTTGGCTCCATTGGCAGGCTCGGAGAGAGGATGGGATCTGATGTTTACTTGGCTCTGGACGAAACACTTTTCTCGCCTAAACCAGAGGCTGCAAAGCTTGGAGGTGGCCCGCGAGGAAAACCTTCTGTCTCCTGATCTGAGCGCCCAAACTCTGCAGGTGGCCCCTGACTTTTGGGAGCGGCAGCACCAGGCTTTCGTCTACCTGGATAAGCAGATGCGAAAGCTCAGCCGTCGCAGCAAGATTTGGGGCGGGATGGCACTGCTGGCTGTTTTGGCCGATGCTGCTTTGGTGGTTGCCGGCTTGGCGATGCTCCAGTCTTGGCAACAGATGCGGGCCGACCAAAACCTTGCTCGCATTGTCCAACAGGCTGCGGCTGCTGACCCTGTACAGCAAGCCTTTGACAACCTGGTGGCCCAATTGCCGCATATGAACGAGGCAGAGCGGTATCATGCCCTAGAGGCGTTGCAGGCCCTTTCGGCCATCGCCATGGCGGGCCGGGGCTCCTACGGCTACTCTCCTGGCATCTCTGTGTACGGCTCTGTTCCTACAGCTGCGACAACCCCTCTTGAGGCCCAACTGCAAACCATCTATCAGTTGGGTCAAATGCGTGCAGTTGAGGCGGTGCCGGCTTTGCTGACCAAGCTTTCTGACGGCGAACCGGCGGTGCGGGAGGCGGCAGCCCGCGCCCTCGGCCAAATCGGGGATCCGCGCGCCCTGGATCCCTTGCACGCTCTCCTGGCCCACGAGACCAATGAGTTGGTTCAGGACGCAGCCATTGCTGCGATTGCGCAAATGCTGCGCTGAAGAGCAGGTCAAGGACGCGTCGATTCGCTAAAAGTTCGTAGTGGGTGCTGAGGCCAGGGGATGAGAAGCGACAAGTTCGGCAGAGGGGCCAAGCTCGCAGGGATCCTGTGTTGGGTGTGGGGATCCGCCTTGCCGGTTTGGGCGCAGGATCCTTTTCGCAGCGGGGCCAATGCCCGCCCCATCAGCCCTGAGGTGGCTGCGGCGTTTGAGGAGTTTTTCTGCGCAGGCCGCTACACCCAGAGCCGAGAGAAGCTGGAAATAGCCAAGAAAGCTTCCCCCGACGAGCCAATGGTCTATGCCCTGTTGGGGGCGCTGGCCTACCAGGAGGGGGATCTGGATGCTTTTGCCCAGTTGGCCACCCAAACCCGACAAGTGGCTGCCGAGCTGAAAAAGACGGATCCCTTGCGCGGCAACCTGTATGAGGGCGTGGGCTATGGGCTGGAGGCGGCCAACACTGTGGTGCGGGAGGGGGTGGTGATCGGGCTGCCCAAGGCATTGCCCACCCTCAATCAATTGTTTGCGTCCATCCGGGCCGCCCAGGCCGTGGACAGCAGCGACCCAGAGCTGAATCTCCTCAACGGCTATATGGATTTGCTGCTGACCTATCGGGAGAAAGCGTTGAATCAATTTCGCCTGGCAGCGCCTGACTATTTGTCCTACCGCGGCCAAGCCCTGGCCTATCGGGATATGAAACGCTTTGACGAGGCGCTGGAGGCGGTGGAGCGGGCCATTGCTGCTTCCTGCAACAACCCTGAGCTCTACTACCTCAAGGCGCAAATTTTGGTTGCCAAGGGCCAAGACCGGGAGGCAGTTCCCCTTTTCGACCAAGCCCTGCAGGCTGCTGCCCAGTTGCCTGAAGCTTTGGTGGAGCAGATCCAGATGGAACGGGATCGTGCCGCCCAGCGCAGCGGGTTAACCGGCCAGTTGCCTACACCGACTCCCTCCCCCTAACACTAATGGGCCTGCGTATCAGCGGCAAACGAGCGCTGCAGACCCCTGCCGGCCTGGGCACTCGACCCACCCCTGGGCGGGTGAGGCAGGCCCTGTTCAACATCTTGCGGGGGCAGGTGGAGGGCTGTCGCTGGCTGGATCTCTGCTGTGGAGCCGGCACAGTGGGGGCAGAGGCCCTGTGCCATGGGGCGGCCTTTGTGGCCGGGATCGAGATCGCCGCCCCTGCCTGTCGCATCATCCGAGCCAACTGGGCCAAGGTGGCGCAGCCGGGGCAATCTTTCCAGGTCATCCAGGGAGATGCCCGCAAGCTGCTCAGCCGAGGCTTGGGTTTGGATCCCTTTGATTACGTCTACTTTGCTCCCCCCTACGAGGCGGGTCTGTATGCCCCCCTGCTGCCGCTGATCCCGCCCCTCCTCAAGCCAGGCGGAACTTTGATCGTCGAGCACCGCAGCAGCCACGAGCTGCCCGACCAGGTGGGATCCCTGCTGCGCTTTGACCAGCGGGCCTACGGGCAAACAGCGCTGGCTTTCTACCGGCATCTGGGAGAGGAGCGCTAGGGGAAGGGGGTGCTGACGAAGCCGATCTCCAGAAGCTGCTGGTAGGCCTGGGTGCCTAGCTCCCGGGTTGGGGTCTGGCTCTTGATGACCTGAATCAGCCAGGCTACGGCCTCCTCGGGGCGCCCGGCAGCCCGATAGACCACGGCCAGATCGTAGGCAGCCTCATCTCGGGCCTGGGCGGCAACCCGGGCCAGCTCCCGCTGCTCTTCGGAGATGCGGTTTTGGATCCCGGCAAAAGCCCGGGAGAGATCTTGGTGGTAGTTGGAGCGCTGGTTGTAGGCGTTGAACACCTGTTGCAGCAGCTCGATGGCCCGGTCGTAGTTTTGCGCTTGGATGGCGGCATCGGCTTCGGCGGCCAGTTGTTCAGCCCGCAACACGCTGAGGGCATTGTTGGGCTGTTCTAGGGCCCGAAACTGCTGCGGGTTGGGAATGAGCTGCTGGCCAGGGGGCAGCTCTTGAGCCGTGGCCCAGAGAGTCGAGCCGACGCCCAGGACAAGGCCAAGCAACAAGCCGAAAGCCAACCGCGCCCAAGAACGGCGCAGAAAGTTGAGCCCTTGGACAGTGGCGTCTTGGCGCCGACCTTGGCCAATAACAGCGGGACGTCGTCCGAACATTGGCAGGCAGTCCTCAAAACCTCGTTAACCCGTTCTACTTTATCTCACTCTGGGTGCCTCCGCCGCAGCTCAGGGATCCCCTCAGCCAGAAGTTGCTGGGAGGCTGGCTGTTTGGACGGAGTAGAGCTAAGTGGGGGCGGGCTGATTCTCAGAGGAGGTCTTTTCCGGCCTCAGCGGCAAGTTCATAATCAGCTCGTACAGGCGCAGGTATTCCAGCGCCGAGCGCTGCCAACTGAAGTCGGTGGCCATGCCCCGCTTTTGCAGCGCCTGCCAAGTGTCTTTGTGCTGAAAGGCCTCCCAAGCCCGCGCCAAGCAGGTGTAGAAGTCCAGGGCTTCGTAGCGATCAAAGCAGTAGCCCGTACCGATCCCCTTGCTGGGAATGTGATGGCTGACCGTATCCACCAGCCCTCCCGTGCGGCGGGCAATGGGCACACAGCCGTAGCGCATGGCGATCATCTGGCTGATGCCACAGGGCTCAAAGCGGCTGGGCATCAAAAAGACGTCTGCTCCTCCATAGATCAACTGAGCCAGTTGCGGCTGGTAACCCTGTTGATAGGCCATTCTGCCCGGGTGCCGCTCGGCCATCTCCCGGATCCGCCCCTCGTAGTAGGCTTCCCCGCTGCCCAGCAAGACAAATTGTGAATCGCTATAGGCCAAAAAGCGATCCAGGGTTTGGATAAGCAGATCGATCCCCTTTTGTTCCACCAAACGCGCTACCATGCCCATCAAGAACACGTCGGGGTTAACGGTCAAACCCAAGCGAGACTGGAGCGCCGCCTTGTTCACCGCCCGGCCGCTGAGGTCGTCGATGCTGAAGTTGGCCTCGAGAGCGGGATCGGTGCGGGGATCGAACTTCTCGGTGTCGATGCCGTTCAGGATCCCCCGCAGGCGCTCCCCTTTCCAGGCCAGCAGATCCTGGAGGCCCTCTCCATGGAGGCTGGTGCGGATCTCCATGGCGTAGGTGGGCGAAACCGTATTCACTTGGTCGGCGTAGAGGATCCCGGCAGCCATGGTGTTGTGGGCGGAAAAATACCAGGGCAGCCAGGTCATGCGTTCCAGTTGCCAACGCCAAGGCCCCTGATAGGCCAGGTTGTGGATGGTAAAGACGGTGCCGATATCGGGAGCCTGGTGCATCCAGGCCGGGATCATGCCGGTGTGCCAGTCGTGGCAGTGGATGATGTTGGGTTTCCAAGGGTAGTAGGTCCAGGCAAATTCAGCCACGGCGTTGGCAAAAAAAGTAAAGCGCCAGAACTCGTCCTCGCCGTAGTAGATGCGGTGGGGAGCAAAACAATAGTGGCTGACCAAGTAGAGGGGCACATCGGTGCCGGGCAAAACGCTTTCGTAAATATCGGCCACCTGCCCCATGACCTGTTTAGACCAGATGGGATCCTTGGAGCGGGGGTATTGCCCCGGTTCCGGGCCGAACTTGTCCCAGAGAAACCCGTACAGGGGCATGATGATGCGCACATCCTGCCCCAGCTTGCGCAAAACGACGGGCAGGGATCCCACCACATCCGCCATACCCCCCACCTTGGCAATGGGGGCAGCCTCCGCCGCTGCAAACAAAATCCTGGCTTGCACCACAATGCCCTCCGTGTTGCGATGACCCTCGTCCTGCTGAGGCAAGCGGATCCCGGCAAAACCCTTCCCATCCTAAAACACAAGGGATCCCTGTGCCGGCCAAGCTGGGGCAGAGCCTCATCCTGAGAAGTGTTGCAATTTATTAATTTTTCGTAAGATAGAAGGGCGGTGCCGCTCAGAAATGCTGGGGGCGGTGCTGCACTGCATTTTTGGTTGGTTGTCTTTTTCTGGAGAAAATTGTCCTATGACCATCGCAGTAGGGCGCGCGCGCCAGGAGCGAGGATGGTTCGACATCGTCG